>DASSGL010000279.1:0-3480 GCA_035693525.1 Gaiellaceae bacterium
GCCGAAGCTCGGCCGCCCGATGGGCGCGGGAGCCGCACCGGCGAGACCGGTCTCGATCCGCTCGAGCTCTTCCTCGGTGCCCTGAGCCACCGGGCCCTTGAACCATTTCCTCGCGGAGAGCAGGTACCAGCCGCCGAAGAGAACCAGGGCGCCGCCGACGGTCGCCGGAGCGTAGTTGACGAGGTTCCAGTCCCAGCCCGGGTTGTTCTTGAACGGGATGCCCGCCGGCGAGAACGGCAGCAGGAAGAGGATCGAGATGAACCCGACCCAGAGGATCGCGAGCGGGTCGATCCACTTGTAGTGCGCGCCGAGGCTCCACGCGCCCGGCTCCCAGTTGTCCCGTCGCCGGTAGCGGAGGATCACCGGGAGGATGAACGCGATGTAGAGCCCGATCACCGCGATCGACGTCCCGACGAGATATCCCGTGTAGGCGTTCCAGTACGTCGGGATCATCAACGCGAACGAGAGCACGCCGATCGCAACCACCGCATAGTTGGGCACGCGGCTCGCACCGATGCGGCGCCAGATGCGGTGACCAGGGACGGCCCCGTCGCGCGAGAACGCAAACATCATCCTCGACGCAGAGGTCACGGACGCCGTGAGGCAGAACAGCTGCGCGACGCAACAGATGAAGAGCAGGATCTCGGCCCAGGTCTGGGTCATCGAGGTCTGCCAGATGTTGATCACCGCGTTCCCGACGGCGTCGAGTACAGGCGCGTCTGCGCCCGGGATCGCAAACGTGACGGCAAGGAGCAGGATCCAGCCGAAGACGACTGAGACGACGACCGACATGTACATCCCGACGGCGGCCATCCGCGACGCCTTCGCAGTCTCCTCGGCCATGTGTGCGGATGCGTCGAAGCCCGTGATCGTGTACTGCGACATCAGGAGGCCCTGCCCGAAGACGTACCAGAACATGAACACGCCGAAGTTGTGGCCGCCGAACCCCGAGTTGTTGATCGTGTGGGTGAAGACATACCCGAGCGACTTGTGGTGGTCGGGGACGACGATCAGCACGAGCACGATGAAGACGACGCCGATCATGTGCCAGTACGCCGAGATGGTGTTCAGGAAGGCGGTGACGCTCACCTTGAACAGGTTGATCACGACCGCGGCCAGCATCACCATCGCGTACACGAGGAGCGTCCACTCCCTCGTGTTCGGGTAGTTGAACCAGAAGTCCAGGAGGGTCGTGAGGAAGATCGCCAGGCCGTAGCCGATCGCAGCGGTGACGGCGATCTGGCCGACGAGGTTGAACCACCCGGTGAACCAGCCCCACGCAGGACCGCCGAGCTTCGACGACCAGTAGTACAGGCCTCCTGCGGTGGGATAGACCGACGCGATCTCGGCCATCGCGAGCGCCACGATGGTGCTCATCAGGCCGACGAGCAGCCAGCCCCAGGAGATTGCGATCGGGCCGCCGTTGTTGAACGCGATGTAGTACGACGTCAGGCAGCCCGCGAGGATCGAGATGATCGTGAACGAGATGGCGAAGTTCTGGAATCCGCCCATCGCCCGGAACAGCTCCTGCGCGTAGCCGAGTCGATGGAGGAGGCGTTCGTCCTCGTCGTGGGCGTGCGCCTGCGGTGCTTCGGAGCTCATCCGGCCTCCTTGATCGTGAGGGTTCGCACGTGAAGCTAAGCGATTCGGTCGGACGGTTTCAATGCGATAGGTTCGGTCTCGTGTTGACGGTCGACGAGTTGAAGGCGGACGTCGAGTCGGGTGCCGTTGACGCGGTCATCGCCGCGTTCACGGACATGCAGGGCCGCCTCATGGGCAAGAGGCTCGACGCCGAGTTCTTCCTCGAGGAGCTCGATGCCGGCCACGAGGTCGAGGGCTGCAACTACCTGCTCGCCCTCGACATGGAGATGGATCCGGTGCCCGGATATGCGTTGGCGAGCTGGGAGCGCGGGTACGGTGACTTCGGGCTCCAGCCCGATCTCGGCACGCTGCGGCGGGTGCCGTGGCACGACGCGACGGCGCTCGTCCTCTGCGACGTCCAGTGGCACGACGGCTCACCGGTCGCTCCCTCTCCTCGCCAGGTGCTGAAGGCACAGCTTGCGAGGGCCGAAGCGCTCGGGTACGAGGCGATGTTCGGCTCCGAGCTCGAGTTCTTCCTCTTTCGCGAGAGCTTCGAGGAGGCGCGCGCGAAGGACTATCGCGACCTGACGCCGTCCGTCGGCTACATCCTCGACTACCACATTCTCGCCGCCGGGTACGACGAGCCGTTCATGCGGGCCGTGCGTACGGCGATGAAGGCGGCCGGGATGAAGGTCGAGTCGTCGAAGGGCGAAGCGTGGCCCGGCCAGCACGAGATCAACTTCCGCTACACCGACGCGCTGAAGTCGGCGGACGACCACGTGATCTACAAGACCGGGCTGAAGACGCTCGCCCACCAGTGCGGGATGTCGGTGACGTTCATGGCGAAGCCCGACCACACGTGGGTCGGCTCCTCCTGCCACATCCACTCGTCGCTCTGGCGCGGGGGCGAGCCCGCCTTCGCGGGCGAGAGCGACGTCTTCAAGCAGTACCTCGCCGGCCAGATTGCGTGCGCCTCCGAGCTCGCCGTCTTCCTGGCGCCCTCGATCAACTCGTACAAGCGCTACGCCGCCGCCAGCTGGGCGCCGACGACGCTCGCGTGGGCGTACGACAACCGCACGGCCGGGTTCCGCGTCGTCGGCCACGGCTCGTCCCTGCGGCCCGAGACACGAATCCCCGGCGCGGACGTGAACCCCTACCTCGCGTTCGCGGCGCTTCTCGGCGCAGGCCTGTACGGGATCGAGGAGCGGCTCGAGCTCGGGCCGGCCTTCGAGGGCAACGCCTACGAGTCGGACGTCGAGCGGTTCCCGAGCGCGCTGCGCGAAGCGATCGATCGGCTCGAGCGCGGCACCGTCGCCCGCCGGCTGCTCGGCGACGAGGTCGTCGACCACTATCTGAACTACGCGCGCACCGAGCAGCGGCTGTTCGACGGGGTCGTCACCGGCTACGAGCGGGAGAGGATGTTCGAACGTGGCTGATAGTGATCGACCGCTCGTTGGAGTCACCACGTACGTCGAGAAGGCGGCATGGGGCCACTGGCAGCTCGAGGCCGCGCTCATCCCGTACGACTACGTGCGCGCGCTCGAGCGCGCCGGCGCCCGGGTGCTGCTCGTGCCGCCGAGCGCGGACGGTGTTGAGGAGACGCTCGATGCGCTCGACGGGCTCCTCTTCTCCGGCGGCAACGATCTCGACCCGGCGAGCTACGGCGCGGAGGCACACCCCGAGACGACGGGAACGAAGCCGGAACGGGACCACGGCGAGCTCGCGCTCCTCGAGGGTGCCCTCGCCCGCGACATGCCGACGCTCGCGGTCTGCCGCGGCGTTCAGGTCTTGAACGTCGCCCGCGGCGGCGACCTCGTCCAGCACCTGCCGGACGAGGTCGGGCACGAGCTCCACCGCGAGGTGAAGGGCACGTTCTCCGACCACGGCGTGCGGATCGAC
>DASSGL010000280.1:0-15437 GCA_035693525.1 Gaiellaceae bacterium
CGGCACGGAGCTCGTCGTCGACGGTGGGACGATCGCGAACCTCTACGTCGTCGAGACGCTGCCGGGCGGATAGCAGACGCCGTGCCGCACGTGCGGGTGCACGCCATCGAGCTCGACGGCCTCGCGAACGCGCTGCTGCGACCCTGCGGAACCGGCGACCGCCGTTGCCGCGCCGCTCATCGGGGCCGAGCTAACGGGGCGCGGGTCGCGCGGGCCCAGGGGCATGGGCTCCGTGTTCCGGACACGAGTTGCAGCGCTTTCGTCGAGTGACCGGTCCCCTGCGCGCGCTGGGCTGGGACCACCCCCGTTGCGTCGCCCCAATGGAAGCGTGCACGCAGGCGTGGGTCACGCAAGGCGGCGAAGAGATCGTCTGGGAGTGGCGCAGCCTCACGGCCTTCGGCGACCAGCCGCTCGACGAGGTCGCGTCTGCGTACGACCTGCTCGTCATCGACCACCCGTTCTGCGGAGCGGCTGTCGCGACGGGATCGCTTGCGGCGCTCGACGAGCTGATTCCGGCCGACCATCTCGCGAAGCTCGCGGCGGACAGCATCGGGCCGAGCTACCCCTCGTACTCGTACGCCGGGCATCAGTGGGCGCTCGCCACCGACGCCGCCTGCCAGGTCGCCGCGGTTCGCGACGATCTGCTCGGAGACGCACCGATCGACACCTGGGGCGCCGTCGTCGAGCTCGCACGCTCGCGTCCCGGTCGGGTGGCACTGCCGCTTTCGCCGCCTCATGCGATCTCGAGCTGGCTCACCCTTGTCGCCAATGCGCGCGGCCCGCTCGCGAACGGCGCCTCCCTCACCGACGCCGAAGCCGGCATGCGAGCGTTCGAGCTGTTGCACGAGCTTGCGTCGCTCGGGCCCGCCGAGGCCCTCGCCTGGGAGCCGCCCGAGGCGCTCGCGCGGCCCACGGATGCCGACGAGCTCGTCTGCGTCCCGCTCACGTACGGGTACGTGACGTACTCGACCGCGGGCTCGGTCGCCCGGCCGTGCAGATTCACCGATATCCCGTCCGCCGGCTACGGTCCCGTCGGGTCGGTGCTCGGCGGCGCGGGCCTCGCGGTCTCGTCCAGCTCGAGGCGGCGGGCCGAGGCCGCCGCGTTCGCCGCGTGGGCGAGCGGCGAGGATGCGCAGTCTCGACTCGTCGCGCCGTCGGGTGGCCAGCCCGGAAGCAGGACTGCGTGGCTCGACCCGTCCCTCGACGCTGCGGCAGGCGGCTTCTACAGCGGCACGCGGGCGAGCATCGAGGCGGCGTGGGTGCGCCCGCGCGACGCGTGGTGGCCGGCCTTCCAGCTCGAGGCCGGCGCCTTGCTGAACGCCGCGCTTCGAGAGAGCCTCCCGGCCGCGACCACGATTGCGAGGCTCGAAGACCTGTACCGCGACTGCCTCCGGAGGAGGACATGAAGATCACGGGCGTCACCTGTCACGTCCTGCTCGATCCCGGCTTCGATCGGGACGCGACCAGCTCGAACCAGGACGACATCGTCGTCGAGGTTCACACCGACGAAGGCATCACCGGCATCGGCGAGACCGACGTCAACGCGTGGGTCGCGCGGGCGTGCATCGAGGCGCCGGGCATGCACACGATGGATCTCGGCCTCGCACAGACGCTCATCGGCATGGACCCGCTCGACCCGGTCGCCGTGTGGGACCGGCTTTACGTCGGGACAGCGATGACGGGACGCCGAGGCGCCGGCGTCCATGCGCTCGGAGCGCTCGACATGGCGCTGTGGGACATCTGCGGGAAGGCGGCGCGCAAGCCGACCTGGCAGCTGCTCGGCGATGCCGCCCACGCGTCGTTCACTCCCTATGCGTCGCTTCTGCCGAACCGAGGCAGCTCCTGGGACGACTTCGCCCAGGCGCTCGTCGACCAAGCGGCCTGGGCGCACGGTCTCGGCTTCAAGGGCGCGAAGCTCGAGACGCTGGTGACCGGACCGTACGCGCACAGCGGCCTCGCCGAGTCCGACACGCGGATCGTCGAGGTGATCGCCGCGGTCCGCCGAGCGGTGGGGCCCGACTTCACGATCATGGTCGACGTCGCGTACGCGTGGAGCTCGGTTGCACACGCGCTCGGCATCATCGAGAGCTGGGCGGAGCACGACGTCTTCTTCGTCGAGACGCCTCTGTGGGCCGACGACCTGGAGGGATACGCCGAGCTGGCGCGTCGATCGCCGATCAAGATCGCCGCAGGGGAGTGGCTCGCAACACGGTACGAGTTCCTCGACCTGATGGACCGGGGCGGCGTTCACGTCGCGCAGCCCGATGTCGGTCGCGTGGGCGGGTTGACGGAAGCGAAGCGGGTCTGCGACCTGGCGGCCGAGCGCGGGAGGCTCATCGTCCCCCACGGCTGGAAGACCGGGATCACGATCGCCGCGACTGCGCATCTGGCGGCCGTGACCCCGCACATGCCGTTCTTCGAGTTCGTGCCGCAGGAGGTCGCCGAGTCCGCGCTCCGACGCGAGCTCGTGCAGGACGAGCTCACGCTCGTCGACGGCAGGCTTGCGCTGCCGAGCAGACCGGGGCTCGGCATCGAGCTGAACCGCGACGCGCTCGAGCGATTCGCCGCGGCGGCCGATTTGACCGGGCGGCCATGATGATGAGAGCGTTCGCTAAGTGACGACAATGCGCGACGTGCGGGTGATTGCGACGGGCCTCGACCACCCAGAGGGGGTCACGCTCGGCCCGGACGGGATGCTGTACGCCGGCGGTGAGGCAGGGCAGATGTATCGCGTCGACCCGGAGAACGGCACCGTCGAGCAGATCGCTGCGGTCGCCGGCGGATACATGCTCGGCCTCTGCTGCGACGGGGCCGGACGTGTGTACGTCTGTGACGCGGGCAATGCCGCCGTCTGGCGCATCGGTGCCGACGGGTCGGTCGATCGCTGGTGCGACGTCGCGGATGGGGGCCCGCTCATGTGCCCGAACTGGCCCGCGTTCGCCCCGGACGGAGCGCTCTACGTCTCCGACTCCGGGCCTGAGGACCCGGAGCGCGTCGAGGGTCGTGTGCTTCGCATTCCGCCGGGCGGCGGTGACGCGGAGGCACTCGACATCCGCCCGCTGCACTTCGCCAACGGCCTCGCGCTGCTCCAAGACGGCGACCTCGTCGTACACGAGAGCTACGCGCACCGCATGGTGGCGATCCGGGCGAGCGGCGTCGAGGAGGTCGCGCGCTTCGGACGTGCGATTCCGGACGGCGTCGCGGTGACCGCCGACGGCGGCTTCGTCGTCAGCATGTACTACCCCTACGAGCTCCATCGGATCTCGCCAGGCGGGAAGCCGGAGCTGATGCTGCACGACGCGTTCGGCTCGGTGTTCCCGATGCCGACCAACGTCTGCTTCTACGGCGACGGCTTGACGACGCTCGCCGTTGCATCACTCGGCGGTCAGGCGCTCAGCGCGGTCGAGCCGGGGATCGCGGGCGCCCCGCTCCACTATCCGCGCCTCTGACCGGCTCAGGCGGCGGCCCGCGCTGCACTGGTGAAGAACTCGAGCGCGTCCCGGTCGAGCTCGACGCCGAGCCCGGGTCGCGCAGGCGGGCGGAGGGTGCCGCGCTCGAACACGAGCTCGTCCACAGTGAGCTCCTTCCGGAGCCGCGACTCGCACAGCTCTGCGGGGAGGAACTCGAAGAACGGCATGTGCGGCGTGACCATCGCGAGCTGAGCAGCGACCGCGACGGAGATCCCGGTCTTCCAGGCGTGCGGCACGACCAGCCGCCCGCGTGCCGCCGCGAGGTCGCAGACGCGGCGGGCCTCGCTGAGGCCTCCGACGCGGCCGATGTCCGGCTGCGCGACGTGCACACCGCCCCGGTCGATCAGCACCTCGAAGTCGTGGCGCGTCGAGAGCCACTCGCCTGCGGCGATCCTGACCGGCGATCGCTCCGACAGCTCGGCGTAGCCTGCGACATCGTCGCTCCAGAGCGGGGTCTCGAGGAAAAAGACGTCGAGGCCCTCCCAAGACTCGGCGACGCGGAGCGCCCGCTCGACCGAGTCGAAGGCGTACTGGACATCGACCATGATCGTCATCTCGGGACCGACGGCCGCGCGGACGGCGGCCACCACCTCGGTGACGCGCTCGTCGGGTCCCACGAGCCCCTTGTGCACGTACGGACCGGAGAACGTGGCTTCGAGCTTGCAGGCCTTGAAGCCCGTCTCCTTCGCGCGCGTCGCCCAGCCGACCATCGAGTCGAGGTACGCATCGAACGACTCGACCTCCGGCTGGAGCGACGCGTACGGGGTGAGCTCCGTTCGTTGCGCTTCGCCCCAGAGCTGCCAGCAGGGCATTCCTCGCGCCTTGCCGCAGATGTCCCAGAGTGCGATGTCGAGCGCCCCGAGCGCGTGCACGACCGCGCCGCGGCGGCCGGACATGGCGCTGCCGACGTAGAGGTCGTCCCAGATCCGCTCCGGCTCGAGCGGGTCGCGTCCGAGGAGCATCTGCTTCAGGCCTCTGTCCATCGTGTGCGTTCCCGGCGCCTCGACGCACGCCCGTGCGATCCACGCGTTGAGGTCGGTCTCGCCGATGCCGACGATTCCCTCGTCGGTCGTGACCTCGACCACGATCGTGTCCTGCGCCGAGCTCGTCGCGTCCGGGTCGTAACCCGGATCGAGCAGCACGTGGGTCGTGACGTCGACGACGCGCATCAGATCCTGCTGTAGCCGCCGTCGATCGAGATGTTCGCCCCGGTCATGAAGCCGGCCTCGTCCGCGCACAGGAGCACGCATGCATCGGCGACCTCCTCGACTCGGCCGAAGCGGCCGATCGGATGCTTCGTGAGGAGCGCAGCCTCGATTTCGGCGCCGCCCTCCATCGAGTCCATCACGGAGCGGTGAAGCTCCGTCTCGATCACGCCGGGCATCAACGTGTTCGACCGGATGCCGCGTGCGCCGTACTCGACCGCGATGTGGTCCGAGAGCATGTTCAGGCCGGCCTTCGAGACGTCGTAGCCGCAGTCGCCGGACCAGACGGTGATCGCGCAGACCGAGCTCATGTGGACGAGCGAGCCGCCGCCCGCCGCCAGCAGGTGCGGGATCGCGTACTTCGCGACGAGGAACGGGCCGCGGAGGTTGACGCGGAGGATCTCGTCGAACGCCTCGACGTCCCACTCGTGGACCGGGATCCAGTCGGAGACGTCGATGCCCGCGTTCGAGACGACACAGTCGAGGCCGCCCAGCGCCGCCGCTGCTCCGTCGACGACGGCGCGGGCGCTCTCCGGCTCGGAGACGTCGCCGAGCGCCGACACTGCGGTCACGCCGCGCGCGGCGATCTCGTCGACGGTGCGCTGCATTCGCTCGGGGTCGCGGCCGCCGACCGCGACGCTCGCGCCTTCGCGCGCGAAGCGGTTTGCGACCCCCCGGCCGATGCCACTCGAGCCGCCGGTGACAAGGGCGCGCTTGCCTTCGAGTCGTCCCAACGATCCTCCTTAGAGCTCGAGCGGTGGGTATGGGTAGCAGCGGGCCGTCGCTCCGCCGTCGGCGACGAGCTCCGCACCGTTTACGTACGACGCCCGGTCGGAGAGCAGGAACGCGACGACCTCGGCCATCTCCTCGGGCTGCCCGACGCGAAGCATCGGTGCGAGCAGGCCCTCGCGGCGCATCGCCTCCTCGCGGTCGAGCTCGGGCGGAAGCGTCGCGTAGGTCATCGGAGTCTCGATGCAGCCGGGGATAACGGCGTTGCAACGGATTCCGAACGGGCCGTAGTCGACCGCGATCGACTTCGTCACCATCAGGATCGCGGCCTTCGCCGCGTCGTAGACGAAGTAGCGGGGGAATGCTGCGATCCCTTGCACGGATGAGACATTCACGATCGAACCGGCCCGTGCCGGCAGCATCCGCCGCACCGCCACGCATGCGCCGTACATCGCACCGAGCTGGAGCACTCGCAGGCCCTGCTCGATGTGCTCGGCGTCGATCTCGTGAGCGCCGCCGACCCAGTCGACGCCCGCGTTGTTCACCCAGTGCCGAAGCCCGCCGGCCGCCTGCGCGGCGTCTGCGGCCCGCTCGTGCGCGCTCCAATCGCCGACGTCGCCGACGAGCGGCTCGTACAGCTCGCCGAGCTCGCCGCGCGCGACCTCGAGCGCGTCGCCGTCGCGATCGAGCGCGACGACGTGGATCCCGTCGGAGACAAGCTGCGCGGCGATCGCGCGTCCGATCCCCATCGCGGCTCCTGTGACGACGGCGGCTGTCATGTCGGCCCCGGGCGACGAGGCGGGGACGGCAGAGCCGCCGCCCCCGCCTCGCTCGGACTCACTCCGGCGGGATCTCCCGGTAGACGAGCGTCACGTCGGTTCCGCGCGACCGCTTCACCGCAGCCATCACGATGTAGAAGAGGGCGCCGAGCACCGCCGGGCCGATCGTCCAAGCGAACAGCTTCCCGAGGTTTGCGTTCGCACCCAGCTGGTCGTAGTGCAGGTACGCCCACCAGACGAATGCGCCGGTGAGGATCGCTCCCACGCCGGCGATCTGGACGAGCGGAACCCCGAAGAGCGCCTTCTGCGACGCCGACGCGCGGTAGAGCTCCGGGCGCAGGATCGGCGCGAGCACGCCCGAGAGGCCGACGAGCGCCATCGCAATCAGCTGCACGAGGAGGGCGTAGGCGAGGACGATGAAGAAGCCGGTCTGGTCGTACACCGCCCAGATGAACGTCCCCGCCGACAAGAGCAGCGCCAACAGGAGCGCCAGGTCGGGGCAGCCGTAGCGGTTCACCCTCGTCACGCCCTTCGGGAGCACGCCGTCGAACGACATCGCGAAGATCGCGCGCGTCTGCTGGAGCGAGGAGATGTAGGTGATGAGCGGCCAGAAGACGATGTAGAGAATGAAGATGATCAGCGTGTACGCCGTGCTGCCGACGCTGATCCCGCTCAGGTAGAAGAAGGTCGTTCCGGGCGTCGCCACCTGCTCGGGGAGGCCGCCGCCGTTCGCCGCGCGAAGGAAGTCGCTGCCGAAGGTCTTGAAGAAGATCGCGGTGCAGATTGCGACGAGGATCAACGGCACGACGCCGCCGAGCGCCATGTTGTTCGCGGTCTTGATCGTCGAGGCCTGACGGAGCTCACCGCCCACGAAGGTCGACCAGTAGCTGAAGATCGCCGTCGTTGCGAAGACGGCGATGATCGGGATCGTCGCGCTGAACGAGAAGCTCGGGTGAACCGCGACGCCGTTCTTGAGGGCCGTTGCGATCGTCCCCGCATACTCGTCCGGTCGGTGCGTGATGCCGCCCACGAACCCGTTGAACTTCGAGACGAAGTGCGACTTCGACTGGAAGAGCGTGACTACCGTCACGATTCCGAGCGAGGCGGTCACCATCCAGAAGAAGAGGTTCTGAAGACGCAGGGTCCAACGCCAGCCGCCGAGCTGCATCACCCCGGCGAACGCGAACATCACGAGGCCGAAGAAGATCAGCCATCCCTTGCTCGAGGCCGCGTGCTGGCCCCAGCTGACGAGGCCGGGCCAGTCGCCGATCAGGCCGACAGAGACGCAGAGCGGCGCGATGCCGGCCGTGACCACGGCGAGGCCGAAGAACGCATTCGAGAGCAGGCCCGCCGTCGTCATGCAGAAGACGGACACGTAGCCGATCGCGGGGTGGATGACACGGCTGACCAGCATGTAGTCGCCGCCCGACCTCGGGATCATCTGGGTGAGCAACCCGAACGCATATGCGAAGGCGAGGCTCATCGGCACGACGAGGAGGACCGCCAGGAACGGGTTTCCGCCCGGCCCGACCGCGAGCGCGAAGAGGAGCACCGCGACCATCGTCTGCGTCGGGTGTCCGGGGATGAAGTTGATGACTAGCGACGAGCGCGGCGGCACCCCGCGCACGAGGCCGGTGGCGGTACGGGTGAAGAGCCCCGACTTCTCTGCTCCCGTCCCTTCCGCTGCTATCTGACTCACTGGAGACCTCCGTCTCGGATAGCCGACTAGCCGACGACAAACTGGTGCTTGCGGACGTCGGGCCCGGCGAGCGTGACGACCGCGCCGTGGATGTGGCCGCTGTTGTATTCCGAGCCCGTGTTGATCGCGAGCGTTCTGCCGATGCGTACCTCCCCGCGCGACTCGTGTATGTGTCCGTGGAGCGCCAGCGCGGGCTGGAACTCCTCGATGATCTGGCGCACCGCGTGGCTTCCGACCGGGATCGGGTGCGGCTGTCCTCCGACGTACCGCAGCGTGAGATCCGGATTCACCTCGTTCGCCGTGTCCAACCCGGAGTCGTACGGCGGCACGTGAAGGTTGAAGATCGCCCTGCTCGGATCCTCGAGCTGCTCGGCGAGCTCCCGTAACCGCACGTACAGCGCGTCCTCGTCGAGCTCGCGTGGCGTATGCCACGGCGTCTGGTTCGAGTAGCCACACGAGATCATCTCGTGGGGGCCGACCCTGACGACGCGGCCTTCGCAAGCCTGGACGTGCGAGGCGGACTCGAGCACGGCGTCGAGCGACCAGGGATCGTCGTTTCCGGGCATGACGTAGACATCGATCCCGTACGTGGGCATCCGCTCGTCCGCGAGCCCGATCCACCCCTCGAGCTCGGTCAGGACGAGCTTCTCGAAGAGCGCGGCGCGCGCCTCGTGGTCGTCGCGGATGCGCTCGATCTCCCTCGGCGGCGCGACCCAGGGGTACATGCCGTTGAAGCGGATCGCGGCCACGAGCTCGTCGAGCTCCTCGGCCGTGCTGCCGCTTCGCGTCTCGCCGATGAACGTCGCCCGGAACGCCCCGGAGTCGTCCCGCTCGATCGGGACGATCGCCTTGCCGGCGAGGTCGCCGCCCATGATCAGGGCCTCGACGCCGTAGAACCGTCCGGCCCCGAGGAACTTCCGCCAGAGGCGCTCCGAGCCGTGGATGTCGGAGGCGTAGTAGAGCGAGAGCGTCGCCGACGCCGTCGGTTCAGCCGCCTCCCGCTTCGCCCGCCCGAGCAGCATCATCACCTTCGCACCGAGTCCGAAAACGTTTGCGTGGCGACCGTAAACGGTGGCCCGGACGACGTCAAGAGACCGGGGAAGTCGCAGGGTGCCGGCCGAGAAGGCCTTGAGCTCGGAACGATCACGCGAGCTCGAGCACGACGCGCCCGGCCGTTCCCGATCGTGTCGCCTCGATCGCGGTGTGGATCTCGTCCAGCCGGTAGCGGTGCGTCACGAGCGGGTCGAGGTCGAGCAGTCCCACCGTCGCCAGCATCGCGAGCGTGGGGATGTCGAGAGCAGGCGTTGCGCCTCCGATGTGCGTGCCGAGCACATCGTGCTCGAATTGGGTGACGTCGTAGACGGGGAACGATGCCTTCAGGCCGAGCGCCGGTTGGCCGATGAGCACCGTCTTTCCGCCCGTCCGCGTCGCGGCGAACGCCTGCTCGGCAACGGCGGGAACTCCGATCGCCTCGAAGGCGTGGTCGACGCCTTCCGGGATCGTCTTCTTGATCGCCGCGACGGGATCCTCTTCTTCGGGGTCGACCGCCTGCGTCGCGCCGAGCCGGCGGGCGAGCTCACGCTTCGACTCGACCGGGTCCACCGCCAGGATGGGATAGGCGGAGACGAGGCGCGCACCCATGATCGTCGCGAGTCCGACACCGCCGCAGCCGAGGACCGCTACCGACTCGCCGGGCCGTACGTTCGCCCGCCGTATCACGGACATGACCCCGGTCAGGACGCCGCAGCCGAGCAGACAGGCAAGAGCAGGGTCGAGCTCGGGAGGTACCGGGATCGCGGCGGCGGCGGGCACGACCGCGTGCGTCGCGAACGACGACACGAGGGCAAGGTGGTGGATGAGCGCGCCGTCACGCCGAAGCCGCGTGGTTCCGTCGAGAAGGACGCCGTCGTCCATCGCGCGTGCGGCGGCGGTGCAGAGGTTGATCCTGCCCTCGAGGCAGAACCGGCAACGCCCGCACGCAGGGGTGAACGTGAGGACGACCGCCTCACCGACGCGGCTCGGAGCGACGGCCTCCCCGACCGCCGTGATCACACCCGCTCCCTCGTGACCCAGCACCATCGGCAGCGGCGCCGGCCACTTGCCGTCCATCAGCGACAGGTCGCTGCGGCAGATGCCGGACGCGAGCAGCCGGACGAGCACCTCGTCACGGCGCGGCGCCTCCAGCTCCACGTCCTCGAGCCGGAGCGAGCCGACGGCGTCGAGAACGGCGGCGGCGATCCTCACCGTGGTGCCGGCCCGGTCGAGCGGCGACGCACGAGCTCGGGAGCGGTTTGAACCTCGACGTCCCGCGCCGCGCCTCCATCGACCTGCTCGAGGAGGACGTCCACCGCAGTCGAGCCGAGCTGGTGCAGCGGCATGCGGATCGCGGTGAGCGGCGGATCGAGGTACTCGCAGACGGGATCGTCGTCGTGACAGAGGAGCGACAGCTCCTCCGGGACGCGCACGCCCGCAGCTCTCACAGCCGCGACGGCGCCCAGCGCTTGGTTGACGTTCGCGACGTACACAGCCGTGGGCGCGGACGCCGGCGCAAGGAGCTCCTGCATCGCCGAGTAGCCGCCCCCTTCGCTCAGCGGGGCGGAGACGACGGCGGGCGCGGAGCCCGCTGCCTGGACGCGCTCGACGAAGCCGATCCTTCGCCGCGCGACGGTGTCGAGCTCGGCGGGCCCGGCGAGATGGGCGACCGAGCGGTGACCGAGCTCGAGGAGGTGCTCGGCGGCCGTCCGTCCTGCGTCGGCGTCGCGCATCGTGACGTTTCGGCCGCTCCCCGGGTGAGCGCGATCCATGAATACGCAGGGCACTGGTCCATCCGAGAAGTCGTCCAGGTGCGGGTTCCCGAGGCGCGCGCTCTGGATCAGCAGGCCGTCGATGCGGCCTTCGTCGACCAGCCGCCCATAGGCCTCCTCGGCCGCCTCGCTCTCATCCGAGTCCTCGGCGAGCACGAGCACGAAGCTCCGCTTCCAGGCCCTGTCGAAGGCGCCGCGGACGATCGGCGAGTTGACCGGGTTCCGCAACGACGGCACGAGTAGCCCGAGCGTCCCGGTCGTGGCGAGTCGCAGCCCGCGTGCGATCGCGTTCGGCCGGTACTGGAGGTCGTGCGCAGCGGCGAGGATCCGCTGACGGGTCTCCGGCCTTACGGACATGTCGGAACGACCGTTGATCACCCGGGACACCGTGGAGACGTGGACTCCGGCCGCGCGGGCGACGTCGTCGAGACGAGCGGGGCGGGTGCGCTGGGCCATCGCCGCCGCGATGATAAGCGCACGCGCGCCTGCGAGCTAACGTTTTCCTGAATGACCGAGACCGCGATCCGGCCCGACATCGTCGACGAGGCGCGTCGGATCGTCGCCGAGGCCGAGGCGGCAAACGTCACGCTGCGCGTCCTCGGAGGAGTTGCTATCGAGCTCCACACCACCGGCGTGGTGCCCGCGAACCTTGCGCGTCGATACCGGGATATCGACTTTGTGACGACACGGAAACAGGGCCGCGCCGCGGCCCGGCTCCTCCCGGAGCTCGGCTACGAGGCGAACACGCGCTTCAACGCGATGAACGGTGGGACGCGGCTGGTCTTCTACGACCAGGAGCACCACCGGCAGGTCGATATCTTCGTCGGCGAATTCCGCATGTGCCACGAGATTCCGATCGCCGACCGCCTGCACCTCGAGCCTCAGACGGTCCCGCTTGCCGAGCTGCTGCTCACCAAGCTCCAGATCGTCCACCTGAACGAGAAGGACCTCCACGACATCTGGGCGATCCTGCACGAGCACGACGTCGCGGAGCACGACGTGGACTCTGTCAACGCCGCGCACGTCGCCCGTGTGCTGGCAGCGGACTGGGGGCTCTGGCGCACGAGCCGGCAGACGGTCGAGACGGCGCGCGACCGGCTACAGGCGGCGCCGCTCGGCGAGGAAGATCGAGCCTTGTTGCAGGCGCGACTCGACCTGCTCTGGAAGCGGGTCGAGGCCGAGCCGAAGGGGTTGCGGTGGCGCAGCCGCGCGAAGCTCGGCGACCGCTCCAAGTGGTACGAGGAACCCGAAGAGATCGCCCACCAGTCGAGCACCTGACGGCAGCGATCGAGGCTCAAAAGACGCCGTAGCGGAGGTATGCCTCCGCCGGGTCCATCCCCTGGCGGAGGGCGGTGCGAAGGTCGCTCTCGGTCGACGCGAGCGCCTCGGCGCGCGCGACGACGGCAGGCGTCTCGGACGCCGGCACGACAATCACGCCGTCGCGATCCGCGAGGACGTAATCGCCGGTACGGATCAGGACATCGGCGATCGCGATCTCGCCGCCGAGCTCGTCGACCGACCACTCGCCGGCGATGTCGGCGGGCGTGCTGTACCGGCAGGCGACCGGGAAGCCGAGCTCGCGGATGAACGCGCTGTCCCGAGTGCCGCCGTCGACGACGTAGCCGGCGACCCCTCGCAGGTGGAGCGTCTCGGCCGAGAGCTCGCCCATGTGTGCGAGGGTGAGGTCGTTCGGCTGGCAGACGACGACGTGACCGGCAGGTGCCGCAGCCAGGAAGCGCGTCCAGGAGAGCAGGCAGTCGTGCTCGCTGAGCCCGGGCTTGCGGGTTCCGGCCACGGTGAAGGCGGGCCCTGCCACCCGCCCGTCGCGATCGAGGAGTCCGATCGCCGACGGGAGCACGCCCGACGGCATCCGCCGTTCACGCGTCGCGTCGAAGACCGCGCCGGTGTAACAGCCAGCAAGACGGATGGCGAGCTCGTCGATCGGCAGGAACGCCATCTTCGCCGGTTACGTCACTAGTCGCCGGGGATCCAGTTCGTCCCGGCGAGCGGCACGCGCGCCATGGCGGCGGCCTCCACGGTCAGCGCGACGAGGTCCTCGGGCTCGAGGTTGTGAACGTGCGACTTACCGCAGGCGCGCGCGAGCGTCTGCGTCTCGAGCGTCAACACGCGGAGATAGTTCGCGATCCTGCGACCGCCGACGACGGGATCGAACCGCGCGGCGAGCTCCTCGTCCTGGGTCGAGATCCCCACCGGGTCGCGTCCCGCCTGCCAATCGTCGTAGAAGCCCGCGGAGCTGCCCAGCCGGCGGTACTGCTCCTCGTATTCAGGGCTGTTGTCACCCATCGCGATCAGCGCCGCCGTGCCGATCGAGACGGCGTCTGCGCCCAGTGCGAGCGCCTTCGCAACGTCCGCGCCGCTGCGGATCCCGCCCGAGACGACGAGCTGGACCTGCCGGTGCATGCCGAGCTCCTGCAGCGCGTCGACCGCGAGGCGCACGGCGGGGAGCGTCGGAATGCCGACGTGCTCGATGAAGACGTCCTGAGTCGCAGCCGTCCCGCCCTGCATGCCGTCGACGACGATCACGTCGGCGCCGGCCTTGACGGCGAGCTGGACGTCGTAGTAGGTGCGCGTCGCACCGATCTTGACGAAGATCGGCTTCTCCCAGTCGGTGATCTCGCGCAGCTCGACGATCTTGATCTCGAGGTCGTCGGGGCCTGTCCAGTCCGGATGCCGCGAGGCGCTGCGCTGGTCGATCCCCTTCGGCAGATCGCGCATCTCGGCGACGCGGTCCGAGATCTTGTGACCGAGCAGCATGCCCCCGCCGCCGGGCTTCGCACCCTGGCCGACGACGATCTCGATCGCGTCGGCGCGCCGAAGGTCGTCCGGGTTCATCCCGTAACGCGACGGGAGCAGCTGGTAGACGAGCGTCTCCGAGCTCCGCCGCTCCTCCGGCGTCATCCCTCCGTCGCCCGTCGTCGTCGACGTGCCCATCTCGGTGGCGCCGCGGCCCAGCGCCTCCTTCGCACGGGCGGACAGCGCGCCAAAGCTCATCCCGGCGATGGTGATCGGGATCTTCAGCTCGAGCGGCCTGCGCGCGAAGCGCGTGCCGAGCACGACGTCGGTGTCGCAGCGCTCGCGGTAGCCCTCGAGCGGATAGCGCGAGACGCTCGCGCCGAGCAGCAGCAGGTCGTCGAAGTGCGGCACACGGCGCTTCGCGCCGAAGCCGCGGATGTCGTAGGTACCCTCGCGCGCTGCGCGCTGGATCTCGGCGATCACGTTGCGGTCGAAGAGATGTGACTCGCGCAGGCCGGGCCGCCGGCCCGCGGCCGACTTGTCGATCGACGCCATCAGTACGCCCCGGCGTTGTCGATCTTGAAGTTGTAGAGCTGCCGCGCCGAGCCGTAGCGGCGGAACCCGGCTGGGTCGAGATCGTCGAATCCGGCGCTCTCGAGCAGCGACCGCAGCTCGGCGAGATGATGCTCGCGAAGCTCCTTCTCGACGCAGTCGGCACCGAGCCCGGCGACGCGTCCGCGAACGTAGAGGTGCGTCTCGTAGATCGAGTCGCCGAGCGCGTCGCCCGCGTCGCCGCAGACGACGAGGCAACCGCGCTGCGCCATGAACGCGCTCATGTGCCCGATCGAGCCGCGCACCACGATATCGATCCCCTTCATCGAGATGCCGCAGCGCGCACCCGCGTCCCCGTGGACGACGAGCAGTCCGCCGCGCCCGGTCGCGCCGGCCGACTGGCTCACGCTGCCGTCGACGATGACCGAGCCGGACATCATGTTCTCGGCGACGCCGGTGCCGGCGTTGCCGCGAACGCGCACCGAGCCGCGCTGGTTCATGCCGGCGCAGTAGTAGCCGACGTGGCCGGCGATCTCGACCTCGACCGGTGCGTTCAATCCGCAGGCGATCGCGTGCGCGCCGTTCGGGTTGACGACGCGCCACCGGAGCGGCTCCGGCCGCTCGCCGTCGAGATCGTGCAGCCGCTGGTTCAGCTCGCGGAGCGAGGTGACCGCGAGATCGACCACGGCCGTCTGCTCGGAGGTCTCGACCGCCATCAGGCTCCGACGAGCGCCTTCTCCCAGGCGTAGACGACGCCGGGCTCCGGCTCCCAGATCGTCGCGTCGACGGCCCCCGGCAGCACGGCGAGCGCCCGATACTCGGAGGCCATCGCGACCCACTCGTCCGTCTCGGCGAGCACGGCGGGCTTGCACGCGATCGGATCGCGGAGCACGGCGAAGCCGTCGGCGGTGCCGACGAGGAACGTGTAGAAGCCGTCGAGGTCGTCGAGGCACCCTTCGAGCGCCTCCTCGAGCGTCGCGCCGTCCCGGAGCCGCCACGTCAGGTAGCCGGCGGCGACCTCGGTGTCGTTCTCGGTCTGGAACTCGATCCCGTGGCGGCGCAGCCGCTCGCGGAGCCGATTGTGGTTGGAGAGCGAGCCGTTGTGCACGAGGCACAGATCGTGGCCGGTGGAGAACGGATGCGAGCCCTCCGTCGTGACGCGGCTCTCGGTCGCCATGCGCGTGTGGCCCAGGCCGTGACTGCCCTGGAAATCCTCGAGCGCGAACTGCTCCGCGAAGGCCCGGGGGCGGCCGACCTCCTTGTAGATCTCGATCACGCGCCCGGCGCTCATCACGCGCAGACCCGGTAGACGGCTCCGGACCCACGCGTCGGCGGCGTCTGCGGGGCCCTTGACGAGGACGACCGCATGCCGGGCCCGGACGCCGTTCAGCTCGGCGCCGCCGAGGCCTGCGGCGAGCTCACCGCAGACCGCTATCCAGTCCGTT
>DASSGL010000281.1:0-10076 GCA_035693525.1 Gaiellaceae bacterium
GATCTCGTCGTGCCGCCTCGCGCCGACGGCGGCCGAGCCGACGTAGTCGAGATGCCCGTCGTCGGCGTAGAGGCCGAGGAGGAGCGTCGCGATCTTCGTCCGCCCGCCGGCCTTGAAGCGCACGCCTGCCACGACGCAGTCGGCGGTCTTGTACGGCTTCACCTTCACGACGCCCTCGCGCGACCCGGGCAGATAGGGGAGGCCGAGCCGCTTGGCGATCACCCCGTCGAAGCCCGCCGCCTGGAGCGTCTGCAACCAGTCGCGTGCCGCCTCGACGTCGTCGGTGACCGGCGACAGCGGGATCCCGTCGGCGACCTTCTCGAGCTCCGCACGTCGCTTCTCGATCGGCCGCTCGTGCACGGGCTTGCCCTTCCACAGGAGGAGGTCGAAGGCGACGTACGTCGCCGGGATCTCCGCGGAGAGCTTTCTCACGCGGCTCTCCGCGGGGTGGAGCCGCGTCTGCATCGCGTCGAAGTCGAGCTTGCCGTCACGTGAGATCACGATCTCGCCGTCGAGCGCCGAGTGCGGCGGGAGCAACTCCCCGACCGCGCGCAGCTCGGGGAAGTAGCGGAGAAGAGGGCGGCCGTTCCGCGACCAGAGGGCGAGCTCGCCGCCGTCGTTCTCGAGCACGCCGCGGAAGCCGTCCCATTTGGGCTCGTAGCGCCAGGCACCCGGCTGGGGGAGCTCCGAGACGAGCTCGGCCTCCATCGGCGGGAACGGGACGTTCGGTCCTGGTGTCTCGGGCACGGCCGTGCGAGCCTATCCACGATGCGCGGCCTCGCTCCGGCTCTGCTGCTCCTCGTGTCGCTCGCCGGCTGCGGCGGCTCCGGAGCGCCTGCGAACGCCTATCTCACAGGCGTCGAGGTGCACGACGAGACGGTGCGCTTCGAGTTCGAATCGAGCCCGCGTCAGGTGCGCGCACGGTACGAGCAACGCTCGCGCCTCGCCGAGTGCGGCTCGGGCAGGCCGGTCCGAGTCCGAGGCGATGCCTTCGTCGTCGTCCACTTCCAGCCGGCGGCAAGCGCGAAGCTCGACGGCGAGAAGGTCGTGATGACCTACACCGGGCCGAAGCGCCTGCGTGGGACAGGGCCTGTGCTCGAGGCGGCGAAGAGCTGTGATTTCGAGGCAGACCTCGGCTGGGCGATCGGCCTCGAGCGGCGCTTGCCCATCGACGTCACGCGGGACGGCTCGACCGTGACCGTGCGTTTCCGCACCCCGTGAGCGCCCTCGACGGCGAGTGGAACGTCACGCGCGTCTCGGGGCTCCTGCCGCCGCTCCGCGGCGTTCGCAAGCGGATCGACGGCGATCGCGGCGAGACGATCGTGCTCGCCGGCCCAGGGCTTCGATTCGACGTACGAGGGCTCGAGCTGCACTATCGAGCCCCGGTCGGGTTCCTCGTCGACGTGCTCGAGCCGGACGGCTGCGGCTTCCGCGGCCGGGCGACCGCGTTCGGCCGAACCTATGGACGGTTCGAGCTCAGGCGACCCACTAGCCGCTGAAGGAAGCGCGTGCAGCCGCGGCTTCGCCCGCGATTGCCGACGCCTCCTCGATCGGCAGGATCGGCGTGGTGCTGAATCGCAGCCACGGCGTGAACGGGGCAGTCGCCTTGGCGAGCGTCGCGGCGCTCTCGGTCTCGACGATCGCAACGCCTCCCGAGCCGTCTGCGAATCCCCAGAAGCCCTTGAACTCGAAGCCGTCAGGCGGCTTCCACTGGGAGAAGAAGGCGAGATTCCGCTGGATCGCCTCCTCGCTGTTGCCGGTGTGGAACTCCCAGGTCGTGTGGAACAGCACTCCGCACCTCCTGTGAGGATGGACCGATCGACCCTACGGCACGGCTCGCCGAAGTGCCACTCCCGCTCTGACTTTCATGTCAAGCCTCCAGCTACTTGAGCCACGGAGCGAGGAAGCTCTCGATCTCGCCGCAACCGCGTGGCCCTTCGAGACGCGCCCGGACGCTTTTCCCTTCGACGACGAGAAGGGCCGGGAGCGAGCCGACCGCGAACCGCTCGAGCAGATCGGGCCGCTTGTGCTCGTCGACCCGATAGAGCTTGAAGGTCCCGTGGTTGCGCCGGCGCTGGAGCACCTGCGCCAGGAACCCCTCGACCCGGCGACAGGAGCCCGAGACCGGTGAATAGAAGAACACGAGCCCCGGCTTCTGGGCGGGGTGCGCCGTCGTTGCGATGGTAGGACCTCCTCGATGGAGCGGGGTGGCAGTCTGTCGAGGCTCTTCTTCCCGGTAGACCGGTCGGTCTAACATCGCGCCGCAACCGTTTGTCGTGGCGGCCCGTCTAGATTGAGCAGATGAGACGGGTCGTCGTCACGGGGCTCGGCGCGGTGACGCCGATCGGCAACGACGCGCCGGCGACCTGGCGGGCCGCCGTCGAGGGGCGCAGCGGGATCGACTTCGTCCGCTCGTACGAGCCGAACGGCCAGGCGGTACGCATCGCCGCCGAGGTGAAGGACTTCGACGCGTCCTCGGTCGCGTCGCACAAGGACGCGCGGAAGCTCGATCGCAACGTGCTCCTCGCGCTCGCCGCGGCGCGCGAGGCGGTCGACGACTCGCGGCTCGACGGCGCCTACGAGCCCGAGCGCGTCGGCATCCTCTTCGGCACGGCGATCGGCGGCTTCCTCGGGATCATGCAGCAGGCCGAGGTGATGCGCGAACGCGGCCCTGAGCGGGTGGCCCCGACGTTCATCCCGAGCGTGCTCGTCGATGCGGCCAGCGGGCAGCTCGCGATCTCACTCGGCTTCCGGGGGCCGAACTACGCTCCGGTGTCGGCGTGCGCGACCGGCTCGCACGCGATCGGCGAGGCGGCCGAGCTGATCCGCCGAGGCGACGCGGATGCGGTGCTCGCCGGCGGCGCAGAAGCATGCATCCATCCCTTGATCTTCGCCGGCTTCAGTGCGATGCGAGGGCTCGTCTCCGAGGACGAGCATCCGCCGCGGGCGTCGAGGCCGTTCGATGCGACGCGCGCCGGCTTCGTCATCGGGGAAGGCGCCTGCGTGCTCGTGCTCGAAGAGCTCGACGCTGCGCATGCGCGCGGCGCCACGGTGTACGCGGAGATCGTCTCGTACGGCGCGTCGAACGACGCGCACCACATGGCGCAGCCCGACCCCGAATCCGTCGGAGTCGTCGAGATGATGAGGCGCGCGCTCGAGCGCGCGGAGATCGCACCGGAGCGGGTCGGGTACATCAACGCCCACGGCACCTCGACGCCGCTCGGCGACGCCGCCGAGACCAAGGCGATCAAGGACGTCTTCGGCGATCACGCGTACGACCTCGCGGTCTCGTCGACGAAGTCGGTCACCGGCCACTGTTTCGGAGCTGCCGGCGCGATCGAGGCGATGATGTGCGTGCTCGCGGTGCACCACGGCGTGCTGCCGCCGACGATGAACTACGAGCATCCGGATCCTGCATGCGACCTCGACTACGTGCCGAACAAGGCCCGTGAGGCGCGCGTTGACGTCGCACTTTCGAACGCGATGGGCCTCGGCGGCCACAACGGCTGCGTGCTGGTCGGTCGCGTCGACTGACTCTCCGAGACCTGCAACCAGGTTGCAAAGCAACCTGGTTGCTTCACCCGCGGTCGTCGGAGGCGTCCACGAGCTCGGGTGTCAGCTCGGCGAGCGAGCCGATCGTGACGTCCGCCTGCGCGAGTGACGCCTCGTCCGGGGGGTACGACGGGTTCGGGATCGCGATCACGTGCATGCCCGCCGCCTTCGCCGAGCGGATGCCGCCGTGTGAGTCCTCGATCGCAGCGCAGCGTGACGCGTCGACGCCGAGACGCCGCGCTGCTTCGAGATAGACGTCCGGCGCGGGCTTGCCGCGTGCGACCTCCTCGGACGAGACAGTTGCCCGGAAGTACTGCGCGAGGCCCGCGACGAGCAGGACGGCATCGATCAGCTCGCGGTTCGAGGACGATGCGAGCCCGAGCGGATAGCGCGTCGCGAGCCGCTGCACCGCCTCGACGGCGCCGTCGATCAGCGGGAGATGCTCGCGGTACGCGGCGAGCATGCGCCGGACGACTTCCTCGTTGATCGCGCGCGGCTCGTCGGGCACCCCTGCGTCGTCGTGCAGGTAGCGCGACCACTCGGTCGAGCTCATGCCCATGAGCGCGCGTTGGACCTCCGCGTCGTAGCGGCCGCCGCGCTCACGGACGTAGGCCTCGCGCACCTCGTCCCAGACCTCCTCGGACTGCACGATCACGCCGTCGAGATCGAAGACGACGGCCTTAGTCTCAGTCACAACGCATGGAACGAGCGGTCTCGGTACATGAGCGCGCTCGCGGCCGGGCCGCGCTCGACCGAGACGACCTCGCAGATGAAGAACGTGTGGTCGCCGGCATCGGTCTCGGACACGACGCGCGCCTCGATCCAGCCGAGCGCGCCCTCGATCAGCGGTGCGAATCGGCCGGGCCTCGTCGCCACGCCGTCCCAGTGCACGATGGGAGGCCTGCCGGCGGCGAAGCGCTGCGCGAGATCCGCCTGGCCGTCGCCGAGCAGGCTGACCGAGAACGAGCCGGCCTCCCGCAAGAGCTCGTACAGCGAGGCCTGCTTGCCGATCGAGATCCCGATGAGCGGCGGGTCGAGCGAGAGGGAGACGAGCGACGAGATCGTCACGCCCATCCGGTTGCCGTCGTGGTCGACCGCGAGGACGGCGACGTTGTGCGGCACGAACCGCATCAGTCCGCGAAGCTCGCCCCCCGTCACCGCGCGGATCATACGGACCGCCGACCCTTGAAACAGACGTGCAGGGTGTTACTGTCGGGCGCAACCGGAGGTTGCGGTGCCGGCAGCAACGTGCAGCGGGGGAGAGAGAAGCCCCATTCGGGCTGCCGTATCAGCGGCCTCGAAGACGAGCGAAAGGGGAGTGTCGTGTTCAACCGCGCGGTTGTAGCCGCTGCGGTCCTCGTCGCGTTCTGTCTCGCTGCGGGGACGGCTTCGGCCGGCGTCGACCTGATCCAGAGGAGCACCGAGCAGGTGAGCTTCGTCGGGGGCGCTGGGCTCTCGAACGAGACGTGCCAGTACGTGCCCGCAGGCACGGTCATCCAGTGGAGCGGTCCCGAGACGTCGCAGTCCATCCAGAAGACCGATGCGAGCGGCGTCACGACCATCTCGGTCGTCTCGCATGCATCCGGTAAGGCGACGGATCAGGACGGCAACACCTACGCGTTCAACTACAGCAACGCGTTCCGTATTTCGAACAGCGTCGACGATCCCGCGACGTTCACCGGCGTGATGACGGACAGCTTCTCGCTCGCCGGCCCCGGGCTCCACCTGAGCAACGGGTTCATCGCGAACGTGAACTTCAGTACCTTCGTCTTCGACCCGATCAACTCGCGCGGCGACCCGATCGACTTCAGCGACGGATCGGCTCACTGCGATCCGCTCTAACGGGCGCGAGGCGGCGCCGGACGATGGCCGACCACCGAGCGAGCGATCGGCCGGCGCCGCTGCGCCGTCTATGGGCAGCGTCAGGACGGGCCGCCGCGTGCGCAGCGGCCCTGCTCCTCGGAGCGATGATCGTCTCGCCCGGGATGCTCTTGGGAGGTGGAGATCATCGCCTCGACGACCAGCTCGGTGCGACGCTGCGCGAGGCGGGATTCACCGGCCGGGTCGAGTCGACGCTGACGCACCGTCTTGGACGTCCGATCGACGCACGGCTCGCAAACGTCGGTCGCTTGCTCTGGTTCGACACCGTCACGGGCCTGAACGACGACAACACCTGTGCGGGATGCCATTCGCCGACGAACGGCTTCGGCGACAGCCAACCGATAGCGATCGGGATCGAGAACAACGGCGTCGTCGGGCCCGACAGGACCGGCCCTCGCAACATGCGGCGGGCTCCGATGGTGCTCAACACCGCGTTCTTCCCGAGCCTGATGTGGAACTCACGATTCGCGTCATTGTCCGGCGACCCGTTCGACTCGAGCGCCGGCTTCGTGTTCCCGCCGCCGGAAGGAGAGTCGCTCTCCCGAGAGCCGCACCTGCTCGTCGCCCAGGCGTTCATTCCTCCCACCGAGCGCACCGAGGTCACGGGCTTCGACTTCCCCGGCGACAACGACGCCATCCGAGGCGAGGTTGTACGGCGGCTGAACGACGTGCCGGCCTATCGCCGCCTCTTCGGCACGGCCTTCGACTCAGTCCGTGCCGGCGGCACGATCGACTACGAGATGTTCGCGCGCGCGATCGCGGAGTTCGAGTTCACGCTCACGTTCGCCGACGCGCCGATCGATCGCTACGCACGCGGCGACCAAAACGCGCTCGACGCGTCGGAGAAGCGCGGCGCACTGCTCTTCTTCGGGCAGGCGGGCTGCGTCAGCTGCCACAGCGTCGCCGGACGCTCGAACGAGATGTTCACCGACTTCCGGCAGCACGCGATCGGAGTCCCGCAGCTCGTTCCACGGGTGACGAACAACCAGTTCGATGGGCCAGACGCGAACGAGGACTTCGGGCGCGAGGACTTCACCGGGAACGCGTCCGACCGCTACGCGTTCCGCACGCCGTCGCTCCGGAACGTCGCCCTCAACGCCGCCTTCATGCACGACGGCGCGTTCACGAGCCTGACGGAGGCGATCCGTCACCACTTGAACGTGCGTGCGTCACTGCTCGCATACGACCCCGCCGCGCAGGGCCTGCCGCCGGACCTGACAGGCCCGATCGGGCCGCGACAGCCGCTTCTCGCCGCACTCGATCCGCTGCTCGGGAGCCCGGTCGTGCTCACCGACGCGCAGCTCGCCGACCTGGTCGCCTTCGTCCGTGACGCGCTCCTCGATCCACGCGCCCGGCCGAGCCGGCTGCGCGCGCTCGTGCCGCACTCCGTGCCGAGCGGCAGGCCCACGCTGACGTTCGAGTTCGGGAGGGATCCGCACCGGTGATGTCGGCACGCGGCGTTCGTTCAGCGGCCGGGAATCCCCAGCTCGCGGCCGAGGTAGAACCCGGAGCGCTCGTCGAGCACGAACGGCTCCATCGCCTTGCGGCGCTCCGACTCGACCTCCGAGAGTCGGTAGCGGTCGCGGGACTCCGGCGAGTCCCAGATGGAGATCCCGACGACCTCGTTCCCGTCGACCGAATAGCACTCGTATGCGCGGACCATGCCCTCCGGGAACTCGCGCGGCCGCCAGCTCCGGCTGAATTCCTCGCGCGTACCGGGCTTCAGCCTGCGCGTCGTGATCCACACGTACGTCTGTTCCAGGTCCATGGCCATGCCGCCTCCTACGCTCGACCCACTAGCCTGATCGCCGCTGCGTGATCCGGGCGTTGCCCGTGGCGCTTCGCACGGAAGCGCGCTCCACCGTTCAACCCGTGCCGAAGACGCAGAAGGCGGAGATCAGCGCCAGGAACGCTCGAAGGCGCGGCATCCGTCCCACTGTACTGGAGCCCCCGTCCGTGACGCGCTCCGGGCTCCCGATTTGCGGCTACTGTGGCCGCCGTGGACGCGCGGGAGGAACGCCTTGCGAGAAACGAGGTTCTCTTCCGCGACGTCAATGAACGAATCGAGCAGTCCGCTGCGCCGCATGGAGACGACCCGCACGTGTACGAGTTCTTGTGCGAGTGCTCGAACATCGACTGCTCGCTGCGGATACACATGACGCTCGCCGAGTATGAGCGCGTACGCGCCGACGCTCACTGCTTCGTCGTCGCACCCGGTCATGAGCTGCCGGAGATCGAAGAGGTCGTGAGTCGCAACGACGAGTTCCAGGTCGTCAGGAAAGAGGGGAAGGCGGCAGACCTCGCCGAAGCGCGCGACCCGCGCGCCTAAAACGCGCCGCTACGACGTGAGGTGCAGCCCCAAGATCGCGGCGGCAAGAGCGAGCGCCACCAACCAGAGCCAGCCTGCGACGCCGATCCTCCGAGCTTTCAGCCGAGTGTTCCTCACCGATGAGCCAACGGTTGAGAGCCTCGTCACGTTCTGCTCTCGACCCGTGGCCTGAAACACGCTCCGCCGGCGCGGTCGGTAAACGGCGGGGGTGGGATTCGAACCCACGAGCCTTTGTGGGGCCTGCGGTTTTCAAGACCGCCCCGTTCGACCGCTCCGGCACCCCGCCGCGCAGCGGTCAACGGTAGACGATCGCGGGCGAGGGCTACTGCTCGCGCGCGGCCTCGGCTTCGCGCTTCAACCGCTCTGCGCGCCTTTTCTCGGCGAGCTCTCGGGTGCGCTGCGCATTCGCCTCCATCTGGACGAGGAATGCCTTCATCTCAGCCTTCGATTTCTTCATCGTCATCGCCGCCCAGCATTCAGTGCCACTCCGATGTCGCGAAAGTGTCGCGACCGTCGCTCTCGAACGCAAGCTGTCCGAATCAGCCGAGCCGCCGGGGCGCGCCGTACCCCCACAAAGGTTCCGGCACTGCCACGGCGCCGCCTTCGTCCTGGAAGTTCTCCATCAACGCGATCGCCGCGCGCGCGGTAACGGCGGTGCCGTTCAGCGTCGCGACGTGCTCGAGCTTCCCGTCGCGGCGCGTGCGGATGTCGAGCCGGCGTGCCTGGTAGTCGGTCGTGTTCGAGGTCGAGGTGAGCTCCCGGTAGCGCTCCTGCGCGGGGAACCAGCCCTCGATGTCGTACTTCTTCACCGCCGATGCACCGAGGTCGCCCGCGGCGACGTTGACGACGCGGTACGGGATGCCCAGGTCGCCGATCAGCTCTTCCTCGATCGCGAGCAGGTGCTCGTGCTCGCCGCCGGCGGCGTCGAGCGTGGTGAACACGAACATCTCGACCTTGTCGAACTGATGGACACGGAACATGCCGCGCGTGTCCTTGCCGGCAGCTCCGGCTTCGCGCCGGAAGTTCGTCGAGTACCCGACATAGCGGAGTGGCAACAGTGCTTCGTCGATGATCTCGCCCGTGTGCATGGCGGCGAGGCCGACCTCCGCGGTCCCGGTGAGATAGAGCTCGTCGCGCTCGACCTTGTAGATGTTCACCTCGTCGGTCGGGAGGAACCCCGTCCCGTACATCGCTTCCTCGCGGACGAGCACCGGCGGCAGGACGACGGTGAAGCCCCTCTGCACGAGGCGGTCGAGCGCGTAACGGTAGAGCGCGAGCTCGAGCTGCGCGAAGTCGCCGACGCGGTAGGCGAAGCGCGAGCCGGAGACCTTCGCCGCACGCTCCATGTCGATCCACCCGTGCGCCTGCGCGAGATCGAGATGGTCCTTTGCGGGGAAGTCGAAGGCGGGCGGCTCCCCGACGCGCCGCACCTCGACCGCGTCGTCGTCCGTGAAGCCGTCCGGCGTGTCCACCGCGGGCGGGTTCGGGACGCGGGCGAGCAGATCCCTCCGGCGTGTCTCCGCGGCGCCGAGCTCCAGCTCGAGCGACTGGAGCTCCGACTTCACGCGCTCGAGCTCCTCCAGCTGCTCGGGCGTCGGCTTGCCCTTCAGCTTCCGCCGTGCTCGCAGATCCTCGACGCGCGGCTGCACGTCGAGCACTGCACGGTCGGCCGCGAGCAGCTCGTCGAACGCGTCGGCTGCGCCCTTGCGCTCGAGCGCGGCTCGAAGTCCGTCGGGATCCTGCCTCGCTGCGCGCAGGTCGATCACGAGCGAGAGTCTAGGTAGGCGTCGAGGAGAAAAGCGACGCCCTCATGCTCCACGTCGGGGACGACGAGCTGCGCGCGGTCCAGGATGTCCTTGCGCGCGTTCGCGACCGCGACGCGGAAGCCGGCCCAGTCGAGAAGCTCGCGGTCGTTCTCGCCGTCGCCGCACGCGACGGTGTCGGCCGGCCCGAAGCCGAGCAGGTCGGCGACGAACTGCAGCCCTGCTCCCTTGCTCACGCCGGAATGTGCGAACTCGAGGAAGTACGGCAGCGACTTCGAGACGAAGAGACGTCCGGCGAAGCGCGGCTTCACCACGTCCTCCAGACGGTCGAGCGCGCCTGGGTCGCCGACGGCGACGAGCTTCGTCGGATCCTTGCGCAGCCAGTCGCGCAGCGGACCGACCGCGTGGATCTCCAGCCCCTGGAAGTCCGCGTACGCGCGCGCCTCGGGAGTCACGTCGGCGACGTAGAGCAGGTCGTCCACATAGCAGTTGACGTGGAACCCGGCTTCGACGACGGCGTCGATCGCCTCGAGCGCGACGGCGCGCGGTAT
>DASSGL010000282.1:0-4508 GCA_035693525.1 Gaiellaceae bacterium
AACGTCGACCGCTACCTGACGACGAGGAGCCGCTTCGAGGGGAGCTCGAGCGAGGATCGCTACCCGGTGCGCTGACCCGCGCCGCGACCCTTGCACTATTCCCCTAGGAGAGTAGGATTGCGCTCGCCCCACGGCCGATGAAGGCCGACGGGGCTCGCTGGGGTTCCCCTGGGCGCGCGACGCTGCTCGTCCACCCAGAGGTGCCGGGTCGATGTCCTCGAAGCGACAATTTGAAAAGGCACGAAGGAGGATGAGGGTGAAGAGGTTTGCTGGTACGTCGGTAGCGGTCATCGGCCTGTGCGCCGCGCTCGCCGCCGTGGTGGTCTCCGGCGCGAGCGCCGGTGGCGCGAAGAAGAGCGCCGGCATTCAGGCCTGCGGGCTGATGCCGGACACGAAGACGTCGGTCCGGTGGGAGCAGTTCGACAAGCCTGCGCTGATCAAGGCGTTCAAGGCCGCCGGTGTTTCCGCACGCGTGGTGAATGCGCAGGGCGACCCGCAGAAGCAGAAGACGCAGGCCGACCAGTGCATCGCCGACGGCGCGAAGGTCCTGATCATCGCTCCGATCGACTCCGGCTCTGCGGCGGCGATCGAGAAGACGGCGTTGAAGAAGGGCATCAGGTCGATCGACTACGACCGGCAGGTCGAGGGCGGCGCGGCCTCGCTGTACGTGTCGTTCAACAACCGCACGGTGGGCGTGCTGCAGGGCACGGCCGTGGCGAACGCGCTCAAGAGCAAGAAGGGCGCGGTCGTGGCGGAGCTCAACGGCGGCCAGGAGGATGCGAACTCCTTCCTCTTCAAGGGCGGGTACGACTCCGTGCTGAAGCCGCTGTACGCCGACGGCACGCTGAAGAAGGGACCGGATCAGTTCGTGCCCGGCTGGGACAACCAGAAGGCCGGCACGATCTTCGAGCAGATGCTGATCCAGACCGCCAACAAGATCGACGGCGTGGCGGCGGCCAACGACGGTATCGCGAACGCGGTCGTCGTCGCGCTCAAGGCCCATCAGCTGAGCCCGATCCCGCTGAGCGGGCAGGACGCGACCACACAGGGCGTCCAGAACGTCATCTCGGGCTGGCAGACGATGACCGTGTTCAAGGACGTGCGGAAGGAAGCGAACGCGGCCGCCGCGGCTGCGGTCGCCATCGTCAAGGGCAAGAAGATCCCGACGACCGGCGTCATAAAGACGAAGGGGCGGTCGCTCGAGAAGGCCTATCTGATCCAGCCGCAGGCGATCACCAAGGCGAACTACAAGATCCTCTTCACCTCGGGGTTCCTGAAGAGGGGCGACGTCTGCAACGGCGACTACGCCCAGTTCTGCAAGTAGGCACGACCGGCGCGACGGAGGCGGCCTTCCAGGGCCGCCTCCGTCCGTACTCTTTGTGAGATAACACCAGTGGTGACCGAGCACCCCCTACTCGAGCTTCGCGGAGTCTCGAAGTCGTTCGGCTCCGTCCACGCGCTGAACGACGTCGACTTCGTCGCGCGGGCAGGGGAGGTGATGGCGCTCGTCGGCGACAACGGTGCCGGCAAATCGACCCTCATCAAGTGCATCGCGGGAATCCACCCGATGGATGACGGGGAGATCCTCTACGAGGGACAGCCGGTCTCGATCAGCGGTCCGAGGGACGCGGCGAAGCTCGGGATCGAGGTCGTGTACCAGGATCTCGCGCTCTGTGACAACCTCGACGTCGTGCAGAACATGTTCCTCGGGCGCGAGACGCACGACCGGTTCCAGCGCCTGAAGGAGCCGCCCATGGAGTTGAAGGCGGCGCAGACGCTCGCCAGTCTGCGGGTGACGACGATCAGGTCGACCCGCCAGACGGTCGCGACGCTCTCGGGCGGTCAACGCCAGTCGGTGGCCGTCGCGCGAGCCGTGATGTGGAACTCGCGGCTCGTCATCCTCGACGAGCCGACCGCGGCTCTCGGCGTCGCGCAGACCGAGCAGGTGCTCGAGCTCGTCAACCGCCTCGCGGAGCAGGGGCTCGGCGTCATCCTGATCTCCCACAACCTCCACGACATCTTCGAGACGGCGACCTGGATCACGGTGCTGCGGCTCGGTCGAAACGCGGGGCTGTTCGAGCGCACGAAGACCACGCAGGAGGAGGTCGTGCACGCGATCACAGCGGGCCAGCCGACGAAGGTGTCCGGTATTGCGGGCACACAGGCGGGGACCCAATGACCGAAGCGGCGCTCGAGGGCGAGCAGCAGGAAGAGTTCGACTCGCTCGTCTCCCGGCTGGGCGCGAACATCCGCTCGGGAAATCTCGGTCCCTGGCCGGTCATCATCGCGCTCGGCCTGGTCGTCCTCGTCTTCAGCCAGACCGCGCAGAACTTCTTCACGCCGGCGAACTTCACGAACATCATCACGCAGATGGCGGGCACCTGCCTGATCGCCTACGGCGTGGTGTTCGTCCTTCTGATCGGCGAGATCGATCTCTCGGTCGCCTTCGTCAGCGGTGTGGCGGGCGTCGTCGTCGCCGAGGCGCAGCTGCCCACCGGCCTCAACCTGCCGTGGTTCGTCTGCGTCTTCCTCGCGCTGCTCGCGACGACGCTGATCGGCGTGTTCCAGGGCTCGGTTATCGCGCTCATCGGCGTGCCCTCGTTCGTCGTCACGCTCGCCGGCTACGAGATCTGGCAGGGCGTGATCCTGCGCTCGATCACCCAGGGCGTGATCGTGATCCAGGACAACAAGATCAACGACTTCTCGAACTACCTCTTCAGCGACACGGCGGGGTGGATCATGGCCGCGGTCGTCACCGTCGCCTACTCCGGAGGAATGCTCGCGTCGGCGTTCGAAGGCCGCCGTCACGGCGTCCCCATCCGCGACCCACAGCTGCTGGCCCTCAAGGTGATCGTCGTCCCGATCGTGTCGTTCGTGACCGTTTGGATCCTCAACAAGGATCGCGGCGTTCCGCTCGGCCTCCTCCTCGTCGTCGGCGGGCTCGTCGTCCTGACGTTCCTGGCCAAGCGGACGACGTTCGGCCGCCACGTCTATGCAGTGGGCGGCAACGCAGAGGCCGCGCGGCGCGCCGGCATCAACGTCGCCCGCATCCGCATCGCCGTCTTCGCTCTCGCCGGGGCGATGTCGGGCCTCGGCGGCATCGTGCTCGCCGCACGCTTGAACAGCGTCGATCTCAATGCCGGCGGCGGCACGCTGCTGATCGACGCGATCGCGGCGGCGGTCATCGGGGGCACGAGCCTCTTCGGCGGGCGCGGCGAGGTCCGGAACGCCCTGATCGGAGCGACGTTGATCGCCACCGTCTCGAACGGGATGTTCATCCTCGGCTACTCGACCGGCACGATCTTCCTGGTCACCGGCGGGATCCTGCTCCTCGCCGTGACCTTCGACACCGTCGTCCGACGGCTGCAGGTCAGATCCGGACGCTGAGCCGCCGTCGAGCCTGATCCGCCATGGAGGGCGGAATCGAGCCGTCGCGGACGCGGCGACGCCAGTACCAGGCGATTGCGACGATCCAGGGCGCGCCGAAGAGAAGCGGGAAGACGGGCCACCACCACGGCTCGGAAGCGGTCATGGGTCCAGTGTGGGGCTCCTACCCCGGGTACGGCACGCGGATTATCCGGTTTGCGCGGACGTCACGGAGCCTCACCGTCGTGCCGTCCGGGTACCGCACGGTCAGCGCTGCCAGCCTCGTCGCGCGGCCGAGGCCGAAATGGACGCGCGGGTCCTCGGACGAGAGGTAGCTCGACCCGGCCTGGACCTCCCGCACGACGGTGCGCCCGTCGGCGAATGTCGCCGAGACCCGTGCGCCGGGCGCGAATCGGCCCAGGCTGACCTCCAGCCAGTGGCCGGAGGGGCCGGTGTTGTGCAGAAGCAAGAGCGGACCGCCGATCGAGTTGACCGCGACGTCGACGCGGCCGTCGTTGTCGAAGTCCGCGGCGCTGAGGCCGCGCCCGTTCACCCGCAGCTTCTGGAGCAGGCCGGCGTCGACGAGGCGGCCGTGCTGCGGCACGAGGACCTGGAGCCGCTGCGCGTCCTTTGCAAGCCGGGTAATCGGGATCGTTCCGTTCGCGAGCACGAGGTCGGGCCGGCCCGAGTTCGCGAGGTCGATCCAGCTGGCGCCCCAACCCGCGGTCACGGCCGTCGCCAGCTGCAGCGAGGACGACGCGAAGCGCGTCTTGCCGATCTGCCGATACGACGCGTGCGACTGACCGCGGGAGTTGCTGACGAAGAGGAGACCGGCCTGAGCGGCGATGCCCATGCCCGCATTCGTGTCCGCGACGCCGGCCTGCGCCGCACGGTCGACGAAGTGGAAGCCCAACGGGCCGCCCGGCTCGTTCATGTAGAGCCGGTTCGGGTCCTCGTCGTTCGCGACGTAGAGGTCGGGGCGGCCGTCGCCGTTCACGTCCGTGAAGACGGCGCCGAGCGAGTGGTCGTACGGCGGCGGGTCGATGCCGACCTTCCGTCCGACCTCGCGGAAGCGCGCGCGGCCGTCCGGGCCGTTCCCCTCGTTCAGGAAGAGAAGGTCGCGAACTCCGAGATGGTTCGTC
>DASSGL010000283.1:0-5141 GCA_035693525.1 Gaiellaceae bacterium
CGGCGGAGGCGAGCGCGACCCTGATTCGACGATCGTGCCAGAGCAGATCCGGCCGCAAGGGCCAAAGGCGCTTGCGGGCTAGAATCTTTACGACTGTGCGCACATACCTCGCCGCTCTGGGGCTAGCGCTCGTGCTTGCGAGCAGTGCCGCCGCGGGCACGTCGACTCCGCGCGTTCTCGCCATTCAGTTCGGCCCGGATCTCGAGGTGAACCCGGTCACCCAGGACTATCTGACGAGCCGGATCTCGCGAGCCGCACGCGACGGCTACGACGCGGCCGTCATCCTCCTCGACACGCCGGGCGGTCTGTCGACCTCGATGAAGAAGATCTACACCGCGGAGCTCCAGGCAAAGCTTCCCGTCATCGTCTACGTCTCGCCCGACGGAGCGCGGGCGGCCTCCGCGGGGGTCTGGATCGCGCAGGCCGCGGACGTCCTGGCGATGGCCCCGGCGACCAACATCGGCTCGTCGACCCCGATCGACTCGAGTGGGCAGAACCTCGGCTCGGACCTGCGGCGCAAGGTGGTGAACGACGCGGCGGCGTCTCTGACCGCGCTCGCGGCCACCCACAAGCGCAACACGACGTGGCCTGCGCTCGCGGTCCGCAAGGCGTCGAATCTGACGGCGGAGCAGGCGCTGCGGATGAACGTCATCGACGTCGTCGCACCGACGCTGCCGGCACTCCTCAAGAAGCTCGACGGGTATCACACGAAGGATCCGCAGCGGCCGTACACGCTCCATCTGGCCGACGCGCACATCGACCATGCGAAGCCGGGATTCTTCACGCGGCTCCTGAACACGCTCATCGACCCGAACATCCTGAGCCTGCTCTTCCTCGCCGGGATCGCCGGGATCGGCTTCGAGATCTTTCATCCAGGAGTCGTCCTGCCGGGCGCGCTCGGTGGAATCTCGCTCTTGACCGCGCTCTTCGGCTTCTCCGTGTTGCCGATCTCCTGGTCGGGCCTCGCGCTCATCCTCCTGGGTGTGACACTGCTCGTGATCGACGCGCACGTGACCTCACACGGCGCACTGACGCTGACGGGGCTCCTGAGCCTCGGCATCGGGATGGTGATGCTGTTCCACAATGCGCCTGCGCCCTATTCCAACCGGACATCGCTTCCGCTCGTCCTCTCGATCACGATCGCACTCGGGCTCGTCTGGGCGTTCGCGCTCTCGAAAGCCGTGCAGGCGCGGCGGAGCCCGGTCTCGGTCAGCCCCCTACGAGTCGTCGGCGCCGACGCCGTCGTGCGCTCACCGGGTCAAGTCTTCGTCGAGGGTGAGCTCTGGCGCGCGCACCGGGCCGACGGGCGGGCGCTCGTTCCGGGCGAACACGTCCAGGTCGAAGCGGTGGACGGGCTCGACCTGACGGTGACATAGTGCCGAGACCATGACCGGTCTCATCATCGCGATCGTCCTGATCGCATTCCTGCTGGTGCTGTACGTGATCGCTGCGGTCAAGGTCGTGCGTGAGTACGAGCGCGGCATCGTCTTCAGGCTCGGCCGCCTGCTGCCCGAGCCGAAGGGACCGGGTCTCTTCTTCCTCATCCCGATCGTCGACCGGATGGTGAAGGTCGACCTGCGCACCATCACGCTCAACATCCCGCCGCAGGAAGTGATCACGAAGGACAACGTGCCCGTCCGCGTGAACGCGGTGGCGTATTTCCGGATCGTCGCTCCGAAGGACGCGATCGTGCAGGTCGAGAACTTCATGTCCGCGACGTCGCAGATCGCCCAGACGACGCTGCGTTCGGTGCTCGGCCAGCACCAGCTCGACGAGCTGCTGTCCGAGCGCGAGAAGATCAACACGATCCTGCAGGAGATCATCGACGAGGCGACCGGGCCCTGGGGGATCAAGGTCTCGATCGTCGAGGTGAAAGACGTCGAGATTCCGAGCGACATGCAGCGGGCGATGGCGCGCCAGGCCGAGGCCGAGCGCGAACGGCGGGCGAAGATCATCAACGCCGAGGGCGAGTACCAGGCCGCGGAGCGCCTGAAGGACGCGGCGATCGTGATCGAGGAGCACCCGATCGCGCTGCAGCTCCGCTACCTGCAGACGCTCCTCGAGATCGGAGCCGGCAACACGTCGACGATCATCTTCCCCGCGCCGATCGACCTGATCCAACCGTTCCTCGAGCGCGCTGGATCTAAGGACTGACCCACTGTCGGGGCGGCTCGTCGCCGTGGCGGCGAACCGGCGGCGCCGTCCGGGAGCGACGTGGGGCCTGATCGAGGAGCCTGACGAGGCCGAGCTCGACGAGTGCCCGTTCTGCGCGGGGCGCGAGGACCGCACCCCGCCGGAGACCTACCGAGTCGGGACCGGGACGACCTGGCTCGTGCGGGTCGTGCCGAACCTCTACCCGGCGTTCGAGCGGCAGGAGGTCGTGATCCACTCACCGCGCCACGTTCGCACCTTCGCCGAGCTGAGCGACGAAGAGATCGCCGCGGTCGCGCAGGCATGGGAGGCACGGCGCGGCGCAATCGGCGCCGGCTACCTGCACGCGACGATCAACGAGGGGAGAGCGGCGGGATCGAGCCTCGCGCATTCGCACTCCCAGCTCGTATGGTTCGACGAGCCGCCGCCCGAGGTCGCGCGCGAGGAGGGTCCCGTCCCGCTCGAGGACGAGCTCGTGTTCGCGGAGCTCGGCGCCATGCGCGCGGCGACGCATCCGGCAGGCCGACTGCCGTACGAGTCGCTGATCGCCGGCGAGCCGTTCGAGCTGCACGACGCGCTCCTGCTCGTGCGCGAGACGGTGCGCCGGCTGCGGGCCGCCGAAGGTCCCGTGCCGTGGAATGCATGGCTCCATCCAGGACACGTCGAGCTCGTTCCGCGCCTCACCGTGCTCGCCGGGATCGAGCTCGGCGCAGGCGTCTACGTCAACACCGTCGCGCCCGAGGACGCGGCGCGAGCACTTCGTGCGGCGGAGCTCTGAGGGTCGGCTCTGAAGAGAGCGGGACTACGCGTCCAGCTCTTCTTCGCGAAAGCGACGGGCAGCTTCGATCGCCGCACCGAGGTTGAGGCCCTTGTCCTTCGCCTGCTTGATCAGCATGACGGTCTCGAGCGCGTCGATGTCGTAGATCCGCTGCTTCTTCCCCTTGGTGGGGATCTGCGCCTTGTTCGTCCAGTAGTCGAGCTGCATCTTCGAGATGCCGGCGATCTGGCAGACCTGACCCAGGTAGAGCTCGACCTTGTCGAGATGGTCGGCGAGATTGATCGGCTCGAGCAGGTCGACATGTCTCGTGATCGCCATACGTCTCTCTTTCGCGCTCGAAAGGACGACCCCTCAGTTGAGACTTATACGCTGCCGAGTTGCATTTGGGAAGGCCAAGCTTCCCAAATGTGCCCGTTTCGGGTGAGTTCAGCAGCTAATTCTTTGCAGGCGAGTCACCGGCCGGATCGCCGGCATCGGTCCCCACCGCGGGCGGCTCGTCGTCGGAATCGACGACCGGCGCAAGCGCGGAGACACGCTCGTCGCCGCGCAGGCGAACGACGATCACGCCCTGCGTCGCGCGGCCGAGACGCTTGATCTCGTCGACGGCCATCCGGATGACCGTGCCGCCGGTGGAGATCAGCATCACCTGATAGCCGTCGCGTACGACGCGGGCGCCGGCCAGCGTGCCTTTCGACTCCGTGAGCTGGATCGTCTTCACACCCATGCCGCTCCGGCCCTTGCGGGGATAGTCGGCGACACGCGTCCGCTTGCCGTAGCCGTTCTCGGTGACGACGAGGAGATCGGAGTCGTCCTGCGCGATGTTGATCGAGATCACCTCGTCGCCGCCGCGCAGACGCATGCCCTGCACGCCCGAGGCGTCGCGGCCCATGGCGCGCACGTCCTGCTCGTTGAACCGGATCGCCTGGCCGAGCCTCGAGATCATGAGCACGTCGTCGTCACCGGACGAGTGACGCACGCCTACGAGCTCGTCGCCTTCGCGCATCTTGATCGCGATGATGCCGTCGGCCTTGAGCGTCGTGTTGTAGGCGCCGAGCTCCGTCTTCTTGACGACGCCGTTCTTCGTCCCGAAGACGAGGTACTTCGCCTCGCCGAAGTCGCGTGTCTGCACGACGGCCCGCACCGTCTCGCCCGGACGGAACGGCAGCAGGTTGACGATCGCGCGACCCTTCGACTGGCGCGACCCGAGCGGCAGCTCGTGCACCTTCAGCCGGTAGACCTTGCCGACGTTCGTGAAGAAGAGGATGTAGTCGTGCGTGGAGGCGACGAACAGATGCTCGATGTAGTCCTCGTCCTTCAGCTCCATGCCCATGACGCCGACGCCGCCGCGCTTCTGCTCACGGTAGGCGGTGACGGGCAGCCGCTTGATGTAGCCGGACTGCGTGATTGCGATCACCATGTCCTCTTCCGCGATCAGATCCTCGAGCTCGAGCTCTTCCTCGGCGTGGACGATCTCGGTGCGGCGGTCGTCGTTTCGGCCGTAGACCTGGCGGATCTCGAGCAGCTCCTCGCGGATGAGGCCGTCGATGCGGGCGGGCTCGCCGAGGATCGCGCGCAGCTCGCCGATCCGCTCGCGCAGATCCTTGTACTCGGCCTCGATCTCCTTGCGCGCGAGACCGGTGAGGCGTGCGAGGCGCAGGTCGAGGATCGCCTGAGCCTGGATCTCGGTGAGCGAGAAGCGCTCCATGAGCTGCGTGCGCGCTTCTTCGGAGTCGGCCGCGGCGCGGATCAGAGCCACGATGGCGTCGATCGAGTCGAGCGCGATCAGGTAGCCCTCGAGCACGTGCGCGCGCTGCTCGGCCTTCCGCAGCTCGTCCTTCGAGCGCCGCGTGACGACCTCGCGCTGGAAGTCGAGATAGTGACGGATGAGCTCGAGCAGCGAGAGCGTCCGCGGCACGCCGTCGACCAGCGCGACCGCGTTGTAGCCGAACGTCGACTGCAGAGGTGTGTGCTTGAAGAGCTTGTTCAGCGCCACCTGCGGCACCGCGTCGCGCTTCAGCTCCACCTGGATGCGCATGCCGGTGCGATCCGAGTGGTCCGCGAGGTCCGAGATCTCGGTCAGCACCTTGTCCTGGACGAGGTCGGCGATCTTGCGGATGACGCCCGAGTCTCCGCCCTTCTTGACACCGTACGGCAGCTCGCTGATCACGATCGCCGACTTGCCGCCGCGGAGCTCCTCGATGTGGGCGCGCGC
>DASSGL010000284.1:0-2038 GCA_035693525.1 Gaiellaceae bacterium
CCGCAGCTCGAGGCGCTCGCGCACTCGTTCGCCGAGGAGGTCTTCGCCGAGGGACAGCGCGTCATCCGACAGGACGTGACCGGCGGCGGGTTCTACGTGATCCTCGACGGCGAGGCGAAGGTCGTCATCGACGGCCAGGAGCGTGCGCGTCTCAGCAGAGGCGACTTCTTCGGCGAGATCTCGATCTTGACGGACGCGGCGCCGACCGCGGACGTGATCGCGGCGTCCGTCCTGCGCTGCCTGATCATCCCCGACAACGAGCTGAAGGCGTTTCTGCTCAAGCAGCCGAGCGTCATGTATCGAATGCTCCAGATCGAAGCGCGGCGGTTGCGAGCCGCGAACGTTTGGAACGGCTAGACGAGCGTCCGTTCCCGCCCGGCGAGTACGACGTCGTGCTGGTGGGAAGCGGGCCCGGCGGACTGCAGACCGCGTACAGCCTCGCCCGCACGGGGATTCCCCGGTGCGCGGTGATCTCCCGCGACCCGGCCCCGGGCGGCATGTTCCGGCGCTTCCCGGTCTACCAGCGCCTGATCAGCTGGACGAAGCCGGACGCGCCGTTCGAGCGGGGCACGCGCGAGTACGAGTGGTACGACCACAACAGCCTCGTAGCCGAGGAGCGTGAGCATCAGGCGCTCGTACCGGAGTTCATGGACCGCACGTTCGACGTTCCGGCCCGCCCCGAGATGGAGGCCGGGCTCGTCGAGTTCGCCATGCGTGCGGGCGTTCGTGTTCGCTACGGCTGCGAGTGGCTGTCGACGCGGCGCGACGATGCGGGCTTCGTGCTCGCGACCTCGGACGGCGAGTACCGCTGCCGCGTCTGCGTGTTCGCGATCGGCGTGACCGAGCCGTGGGTCGCTCCGATTCCCGGGCTCGAGGCGGCGCCGCACTATGTGGCGGCGAACGCACCCGAGCGCTACCAGGGCAAGAGCGTGTTGATCGTCGGCAAGCGGAACTCGGCGTTCGAGCTCGCACAGGGTCTCCTGCCATGGGCTCGACGCATCGTGCTCGCCTCGCCGCGCCCGCTGGACACCGCGATGCTCGCGTTCTCGCCGCTCAGCATCCGGTACCTCTCGCCGTATACCGAGCACATCCGCGGCGGCACCGGGAGCTACGTCGTCGACGCGGCGATCGAGTCTGTGGAGCGCAATGCGGACGGATACCGCATCCATGCGAGCGGGACGACGTGGGAGGGAGAGCTCGAGCTCGAAAGCGACGAGGTCATCGCCGCCACGGGCTTCCGTGCGCCGGTACGCGACCTGCCGAGCGTGGGCGTGGCAATGGTCAACGACGGCCGGATGCCGGCGCAGACCCCCTACTGGGAGAGCATCTCGGTCCCCGGGATCTACTTCGCCGGCAACGTGACCCAGGCTTCGCCCGGGCTGCGAAAGCACGGCGCGACGAGCAGCTCTGGATCCGTCAACGGGTTCCGCTACAACGCCCGCGTCCTCGTGCAGCACATCGCCGAGAAGCATTTCGGGCTCCGCCTCGAGCGGCGGCCGCTCGACGTCGACGAGGTCGTTCCGTATCTACTCGGGGAGCTCGCGCGCGCGCCCGAGCTCTGGACGCAGAAGGGCTACCTCGCGCGGGTGGTCGACTTCGACGGGGCGGACGGGGCTCGCGACGAAGGGATCGTGCCGCTCGCGGACTTCGTCGACCGCGAGGGCGGCAACGCGTGTGCGGTCGCCGTCGAGTACGACGCCGACGGGACGATCATCCCGGTCGTGTACGTCCGGCGTGGCGAGCGTATGGTGGAGCACTCGCTGCCCCCGCATCCCCTGCACGCGTTCGGTACCGATGAGCATCGCCGTCAGCTCGCGGCGTGTCTGGCGCCGCTCGTGTCCCGAAACGCGAGCGCGTCGTACCTCTGACGCCCTACGCGACGCGTCGCGCGTCCGCACCGAGGCCGTTGACGAACCCTTCGCGCCAGCTCGGATACAGCAGCTGCCAGTCGAGCTCTCGCTTCGCCTTCGCGTTCGACGCGCCTCGGCCCTCGGTCATCATCATCGCGAGCGTCTCGCCCGCCATCAGCCGTCCGAGC
>DASSGL010000285.1:0-3555 GCA_035693525.1 Gaiellaceae bacterium
TGCCGGGCTCGAAGTGCTCGAGGAAGACCCAGAAGCCCTCCGTGTTGATGCGCACCGACTCACGCACCGAGGCGAGCTCGAGCTCCGACTTGACGGCGCGCGCATGGTCGAAGGCGACGTCCCAGCCGACGAGCTCGGCCGCGCCGGCGAGCGCGGAGTAGTCGCGAACGGTCATCACGTAATCGAGGCCGTAGACCCCGACGCGCTTGCCGCGCAGCGTGTCGGCGAGCCAGTCGCCCGGCCTGTCGACGAACTCCTGCTGCTCGATCCACGTCGTGCCGTGCTCGCCCACGTACCGTGCCTCGCTCGGGAAGACGATCGCCGGGTCTCCGTCGACCGGGAGCAGCACGTATGCGTATCGGTGCACGATCACGAAGCCGCTGAGGTAGGTCACCGCGCCCTCGAAGCCGGTGTACTCGTTGCCGCAGACGAGAACGGCATCGAGCCCGTCGCGCGAGGCCGCCTCCCGGATCAGCCGGTACCGCTGCTCGATCTCGCCCCGCGGGAGCCCTGTGTACGTCGGTTCGGTCACGCTTGCCACGACGCCTCCACCCCTTTCACGAGTGCCTGGATCGCTTCGTGCAACGGCGCCGGCACCCCGTGCTCGCGCCCGGCGCGGACGATACCGCCGTTCAGGTAGTCGATCTCCGTCGGGCGCCGCGCCTCGACGTCCTGCAGCATCGACGCCTTGTGGTCGTAGGCGACGTCCCGCCGTGCGGCGTGGTCGATCAGCTCCTCAGGATCGGCGTCGAGGACGATCGATTGCGCCGCCGCGACCGCCTTGCCCTCGTCGACGAGCCCGCTTACGAGCGCACGCAGGTCGGGGCGCTCGCACACACGGCCGTGCGTGAGCCCCGTGAGTGCGCCGATCGGGTTCGTCGCGGCGTTGAAGATGACCTTGCGCCACTGCGGTCCCCGCGCATCCTCGACGGCATGGGCCGGCATGCCGCCGCGCGTGCACGCGTCGGCGAGTCGTTCGACCTCGCTGAGAGGCGTGCCGCCGAACGGCCCGAAGGTCGTGTCGCCCTTCACGTCCCACTGCACGTGACCGGGGGCGACGAGCTTCCCCGCGGGGAACGTCGTGCCGCGGATGACTCGTGCGGCGTGGCGGGCGAGCGCCTCCTCGTTGCCGAGGCCGTTCTGCACCGTCGCGACGCAGCCGTTCGCAAACGCGTGCGCCGTCGCCGTGATCGCGGGCTCGGTGTGCATCGCCTTCGTCGCGACGATGCCGAATTCGCACTCTGGCAGGTCCGATGCGTCGGTCGTCGCACGCAGCCGGCCGACGACCTCTCCCGCACCCGTGAGCCTCAGACCGTTCTCGTTGATCGCGTCGACGTGGTCGCGTGCGAGGTCGTACGCCCAGACCTCGACGTCGTCGAGTTGCGCGAGATTCGCCGCGAACAGCGAGCCGACGGCACCGCAGCCGACGATGCAGATCCTCACGAGTAGCTCGCCTCCTTCCCCTTGACGAGTGCGTACAGCGCCGTGTGCAGCGGCACCGGAATGCCGAGTCGCCCGGCTTCGCGGACGAGCGCGCCGGTGATGAGGTCGATCTCCGTGCGTCGGCGGGCCTCGACGTCCTCGAGCATGGAGGGTCGGTGCGCGTGGCCCCGCTGCGTCGCAAGGACGTTCATCTCCCACGGGTCCTCCCAGAGCTCGACTCCGGCCGCTCGCGCGGCGGCCTTGCCCTCGTCGACGAGGCCGTGCACGAGCGCACCGAGACCGTCCTCTGCGAAATGGTGGTCGTGAGGAAGCCCCGTGAGCGCGGCGACCGAGTTGACGGTCGCGTTGAAGATCAGCTTCGACCATTGCGCCGGCCGTAGGTCGTCGAACGCCTCGGCCTCGAGCCCGGACGCGACGATCAGGTCGGCGACCGCGCGCGCGTCGGCGGGCGTGGTGTCGCGATACGGCCCGATCCACGTCGCGGTGTCGAGGATGTACTCGACGTGCGTGTCGCCGTGACGGGTGCCGCTCATGAACGTCACGGACGAGAGGAGCGGCCACGACCCGCGCGCGCCGACGACGTCCTCGGCGCCGAGGCCGTTCTGCACGGTCATCATCGTCGCCCCCTCGAAGTGGCCTGCGAGACGGTCGGCGAGCGGCTCGAGGTCGCTGCCCTTGCTGGCGAGCACGACGAGGTCGGCGTCGAGCTCGGCCGGATCGGTCGCCGCTCGAACACGCGCAGTGAAGCTCGCACGACCCGAGACTCGCAGCCCCTCGTCGTTCAGTGCGCGGGCGTGGTCGGCGCGACGCGTCAGCACGGAGACGTCGGCGACGCGCGCGAGATGGGCGGCGAGCAGGCTGCCGATGGTCCCCGCCCCTGCGATGCAGATCCTCTCGAGCCTCACCGGCGGAGCCACCCGATCGGAAACTCGCGGCCGCCCGTGATGCCGCTCGGACGGAGGACGAGCACGATTGCCATCAGCGCCCCGACGACGACGAGCCGCGTGCCTGCGGGCAGGTCGAGCGTGCCGCCGAAGATCGAGACGCCGTTCTCCGCGTTCGCGAGAAACGAGTCGAGCCCGCTCACCGCGAGCGCGCCGACCACCGCGCCCCACAGGCTGGTCGCGCCCCCGACGACGAGCATCGCGAGCGTCGTGAACGTGAGCTCGAGATACACCGCCTCCGTGTTCAACGGCAGGAGATGCACGTAGAGGCCTCCCGCGAAGCCGGCGAGCGCGCCCGAGAGCACGAAGGCCAGGAGGCGCTGGCGGTAGACGGAGACGCCGACGGCGGATGCGGCTGCCGCGTCCTCTCGTGTTGCACGCAGCAGTCGTCCGAAGCGGCTGCGTTGATACGCGAAGGCGACGGCGATCGCGATAAGCGCCCCGACCGTCGCCTGCCCCAGTCCTGTGGTCTCCGGGACGGACGAGAACGTGTTAAGCCCCGGCCCGATCTTCTCGTAGTAGCGGAGCACGTTGTGCGTGATCTCGAGCACAGCAAAGGTCGCGATGCCCGCCGCGAGCCCAGAGAGCCGCATGAGCGCGAGCCCGACGACGAGCGCGAAGAGCGCGCCGAAGAGAGCCGCGAGCACGAGCGAGGGGACGTTGCCCACCGTCCGATCCCGGAGGAAGGAGGCGAGGTTCGGCATGATCGCCGGCTTCTCCGCGACGGGTACGGCGAGGACGCCGGCGAGCCAGGCGCCGACCGCGACGAAGCTGATGTGGCCGAACGAGAGCACGCCCGAGTTCCCGATGAAGACGTAGAGCGCGACGACGATCGACACCTTGACGAGCGCGTCGATGAAGTAGCCCTCGCTCGACTGCGAGACGAGGGTTGCCAGGCCGGCGGCCGCCAGCACGAGCAGGACCGGCGGAGCGAGCTGGGCCATGGGCAGCAGCCGCTTCACACGCGCTCCGCCGACTGACCGCGGACGAAGAGCCCGTTCGGACGTAAGAGAAGGACGAGGATGACCGCCGCGAAGAGGAACGCGGGCAGGTACTGGCTCTGGTTGGTCGGCAGCGCGCCGCCGAGGATCCCGCTCGCAAAGCCGATCAGGAAACCGCCGAGCGTCGCGGGGACCGGCCGGTTCAGCCCGCCGAGCACGACGCCTGC
>DASSGL010000286.1:0-4244 GCA_035693525.1 Gaiellaceae bacterium
TGCCCGCCGAAGCGAGGCCCGATGGCGAACACCGCCGACGAGAGGGAGGTGACGAAGAAGCCGCTCGCGAGGAGCAGGTCGACGCGCCGTCCCTCCGTGGCGTACCGGGCGCCTGCGAGCACGGCGACGAGGACACCCGCCAGCGCCATCGTGGTCTGCAGGACGAGTCGCAGCTCGGGGAGGTCGTACGAGGTGCGGAGGGCCGGATAGCTGACGAAGAGCGCGAGGCTTGCCCCGAGCAGCCCGGCGAGCAGGATCTCGCCCACGAGCCAATGGTGATAGCCGGTCCGGCCGCGGCGCGTCATTTCCCTCTTGTCGGCAACTGCGCTCGCGCCGATAAGGGTCTCGTGGCTGCGAGGCTCCTCATCGTCGACGATCACCCCCTGACCCGCGAAGCGCTCTCGTCGCTCCTGCGTGCACATGGATTCGACGTCGTTGGCTGCGCCTCGGACGGAGAGGAGGCGATCGTCGAGGCGGCTCGACTGCAGCCGGACCTCGTCCTTCTCGACCTCTCGATGCCCGGTCTCGACGGGCTGCAGGCACTCCCGCGCATTCGCACCGCGGCGCCCGACAGCGAGGTCGTCGTCCTCACCGCGTCCGGCACCGAGGAGAACCTGCTCGCGGCGATCCGGGCAGGCGCCGCGGGCTACCTGCTGAAGACGGAACCGCCCGAGCGCATCGCGACCTTCCTCGACGGCGTCGTCGGCGGTGACGCGGCGCTCTCAGGCTCGATCGCGCGGCGTCTGCTCGAGCGGGTCCGTCACGGGAACGGCCGCGACGCGGGCGTGCCCGACGCGATCGCCGCGGCGCTCTCGGCGCGCGAGCTCGAGGTGCTGCTCCTCCTCGACGAGCACCTCGGCACCGACGAGATCGCGAAGCGCCTCTTCATCTCCGAGCACACCGTGCGGTCGCACGTGAAGAGCCTTCTGCGCAAGCTCGGCGTCTCGTCGCGCCGTGAGGCGCTCGAGCAGCTCGCGGTCGCCCGGGCCGCCTGACTCACGCAGAGCCCTCCGACCGCGCGAACCCGTCCAGTGCGGCCTCCACCAGGCCCGGCAGCGTGTCGAGCTCGTACCCGCCCTCGAGCACGGCGGCGACCCGCGGGGCGAGCGACGCGCAGTGCTGCGCGAGCTCGCGAAAGCCGCCCTCGGTGACGCGCATCTGGGCGAGCGGATCGCCTTCGTGGGCGTCGAAGCCTGCCGACACGAGCAGCAGATCCGGGGCGAACCGCCGTACGGCGGGCTCGACCGTGTGCTCGAACGCGCGCAGGTACTCCGCGTCGCCGGAGCCGGCGGACATCGGGATGTTCAGTGTCGTCTCCGCCTGGTCGTCCGGGCCGCCCGTGCCCGGATAGAACGGCCACTGGTGCAGGGAGACGAAGAGCACCGAGTCGTCGTGTCGGAAGATCGCATCGGTGCCGTTGCCGTGGTGGACGTCCCAGTCGACGATCGCGACACGGTCGACGTCCGCCAGCCGTTGCTGCGCGGCGCGTGCCGCGACCGCGATGTTGTTGAACACGCAGAAGCCCATTGCGCGGTCGGCGAGGGCGTGATGTCCCGGCGGTCGGACGAGCGCGAACGCTTCCTGGTCCGCGGCCTCGATTGCGATCCCCGCGGCGAGCGATGCGGCCTCGAAAGTCGTCGGCGTCGCGACGGTGTCGTAGTCGAGCCACGTGACCCCCTCGACCGCACGGACGGTGGCGATGTGCTCCGCGGTGTGGCAGAGCAGGAGCTCGTCCTCGGTCGCCGCGCGACCTATGCGCACGTCGGGGAAATGCTCCAGCAGGACGGCCAGCCGCTCCGGTCGTTCGGGATGGTGGCCGGTGGGGTGGAGGCGCGCGAGCGCCGGGTGCGTCAGGACGTCGATCGCACGATCTCGTCGAGCTCGTCGACCGACGCGACACCCGGCCGCGCGCGACCGAGCAGGTAGCAGAGGAGCGGTGCGTTCGTGCGTGCGCCGCTCTCGTGCGCGGCCTCGGCGGCGAGCGCGAGGAGCTGCTCGATCTCCTCGGGCGAGAGCTCGAACGCGTCGCGGTCGATGCCGGTCGCCTCGGCGAACGCGTCCGCGCGACGTGCCAGCCACTCGTTCACGCGAGGGAAGCTAACCGGTCGGCGACGCCGTCGAGACCGAGCCGGCGGAAGTAAGGAGACGCCTCCGCCCAGCGGGGTGTCTGGTCCTTCAGGGGAGGAAGGGGGGCGGAGGCGTCCATCTGGGCAATTCGCCGGTAGAGCCGCAAGTCCTCCGCCTCGGCTGCGAATCGTCCGGCGGCGAGGACGTCCTCCAGCGTCCGGTGCTCGCGGAGGATCTCCGCCGCCTTCTTCGGGCCGACGCCGCGGGCCCCCGGCAGCTTGTCCGACGGGTCGCCGCGAAGCGCGATGAGGTCGGGCACCTGTTCGGGATCGACGCCGTAGCGCTCCCGCACCTCGGCCCGGTCGATGCGCACGATCTCGCTCACGCCGCGAGTCGGCGCCAGCACCGTGACGGTGTCGCTGACGAGCTGATAGGCGTCGCGGTCCGAGGTCGCGACGAGCACCTCACCGGACCACACCCGGGTCGCCGCGGCGAGAAAGTCGTCGGCCTCGTAGCCGGGCGCCTTGCCGACGAAGAAGCCGAGCTCTGCGCTGACCTCCGGAAGCAACGCGAGCTGGTCGAGCAACGACTCGTCGAAGACACGGCCGGCCTGGTAGCCCGCGAATGCCTCGTGCCGGTAGGTCGGGGTCTCGAGCGAGTCCCAGCCCACGAGGACTGCGGCCGGCCGCTCGCTCTCCCAGAGCCGCATCATCATGTTCGTGAAGCCGACGACCGCATTCAGCCTCACCGTCTTCGGCAACGCGTGGTAGGCGCGATGCGCGAACGAGTCGCCGTCGACTGCCAGGAGCGTGCTCATCCCCGCTCCCGACGCCGGCAAAGCCGGCGCCTCCGCTCTTTTATGAGTTCCGTCGAGCCTACGCTCATAGCGACGCCTCGAGCTCGTAGATCCGCGTCATCAGCCGCTCCGTGGCCTGCCGCGCGGCCTCGCCGGTCTCGCTGCCGCGCAGGTCCTCGATCTCGATCGCTGCCCCGTACGCCACGCTGAGCTTGCCGAGCCGCAACAGCCGGTCCGTGCCCTTGACCGCCGCCGGCACGAGCGGCACGCCGGCCTCGAGAGCGATACGGGCCGCGCCGGAGCGCGGTCGGGCGTCGAAGCGCTTCACGAGCCCCTTCTGCCGCCGAGTCCCCTCGGGGAACATCGCGACCACGTTGCCGTCCCGCGCCAGCGCGACGGCGGTCGCGATCGCCTGCACGTCGCGCTGCCCTCGTCGCACGGGAAAGGCGCCCGCGTTGTCGAGGACGAGCCGTAGCGGCCACCAGTAGAGCTCCGATTTCGCCATGAAACGGAGGAACCGGCTCGGCCAGAGGGGCATCCCGAGCGGCCAGGGGTCGAAGTTCGAGACGTGGTTGCAGGCGAGCACGTATCCGCCGTCGGCGGGCAGGTTCTCGGTCCCGCTGACCTCCAGCCGATAGAGCCCACGAAGCAGGGGCCAGGAGAGGACTCCGACGACGTTGTAGAGAAGGGACGGCCGCATCCGCGGTATTCAACCCTTTCACACCTCGGTATCGTGACCCGCCTGTGGCACCGGAGAACGTGACAGAGAAAAAGGACAGAAGGCTCGTCATCGTCGAGTCGCCGGCCAAGGCGCGGACGATCAAGGGGTATCTCGGCGACGACTTCGTCGTCGAGTCGAGCGTTGGTCACATTCGTGACTTGCCGGAGCGGGCGGCCGACATTCCCGAGCAGTACAAGAAGGAGAAGTGGGCGCGCCTCGGCGTCGACGTCGATCACGACTTCCACCCCCTGTACATCGTCGATCCCGACAAGAAGAAGAAGGTCAGCGAGCTCAAGAAGCTCTTGAAGGATTCCGACGAGCTCCTGCTCGCAACCGACGAAGATCGCGAGGGCGAAGCCATCGCCTGGCACCTGCTCGAGGTTCTGAAGCCGACGGTGCCGGTGCGGCGCATGGTGTTCCACGAGATCACGAAGGACGCCATCAACCGCGCGCTCGACGACACGCGCGACATCGACGAGAGGCTCGTCGACGCACAGGAGACGCGCCGCATCCTCGATCGCCTCTACGGCTACGAGGTCTCGCCTGTCCTCTGGAAGAAGATCACGCGCGGCCTCTCGGCAGGTCGCGTGCAGTCCGTGGCGACACGCTTGATCGTCGAGCGCGAGCTCGAGCGCCGTGCGTTCACCGCCGCGAGCTGGT
>DASSGL010000287.1:0-2806 GCA_035693525.1 Gaiellaceae bacterium
CTTTCGTATCCTCGGCCCGCTCGAGATCTCCCACGACGACGGGGCTCCCATCGAGCTGGCCGCGCCGAAGCAGCGGGCGGTTCTCGCGGTGCTGCTGCTGCGGGCCGGCCAGGTCGTCTCGACGGACTTCCTCATCGACGCCGTCTGGGGCGAGACTCCGCCTAAGGCGGCGCTCGCGTCGCTTCAGAACACGATCTCCGCCGTCCGGAAGGCCCTGGGGCCGACGGGCCAGAGCCTGCTGCGCACGCTTCCGACGCGGTCGTATCTCCTCGACGTGAACGGCGACTCGCTCGACCTTCGGGAGTTCGAGCACCTGCGCGCCGAGGCGGTCGGGCAGGAGCCCGCGGAGCGGGCGCGCCTGCTCCGTCGAGCGCTCGACCTCTGGCGCGGGGATCCGCTCGCCGAGTTCGCCTTCGAGCCGTTCCGGGACGACATCCGCTACCTGGAGGAGCTGCGGCTGCTCGCACACGAGGAGTGGGTGGACGCGGAGCTCGATGCCGGCCGCGACGCGGAGCTCGTGCCGCATCTCGAGGCGCTCGTCGCGAGGCACTGGAGCCGTGAGCGGCTGATCGAGCAGCTGATGACAGCGCTCTACCGCGCCGGCCGCCAGGCCGACGCGCAGGCGGTCTATCAGGCGGCCTACCGCAGATTCGTGGAGGAGCTCGGGCAACCGCCGAGCCCGAGGCTGCAGCGGCTCAACACGTCGATCATCAACCAGGAGATATCCGTTCACCCCGCGGTGGCGGCCGCTTCGCCGACGGAGCACCTCGAGGAGGTCGCCGCGCTCATGCTCTCGGGCAAGGTCGTGCCGGTTCTCGGTGCCGAGATGGGCGAGCTCGCCGTCCATCTCGCGAACCGCTTTGCCTATCCGGCGAACGAACCGGCCGATCTCTCGCGGGTCGCGCAGTACGTCGCGCTCACCAGGGGCGTCGGACCGCTCTACGTCGAGCTGAACGAGATGCTCGAGGCGTCGGGAGCACCGAGCGCGGTCCACCGCTTCTTCGCCTCGCTCCCGCCGCTTCTGCGCGAGCGCGGCGTCCCGCATCAGCTGCTCGTCACGACGAGCTACGACCTCGCGCTCGAGCAGGCGTTCCTGGACGCGGGCGAGGAGTTCGACGTCGTCTCCTACCTCGCGTCGGGTCGCCACCGCGGCCGGTTCTGCCACCGCGAGCCCGACGGCACCTCGCACGTGATCGACATCCCGAACACGTACGCGACGGAGTTGTCGCTCGAGCGGCGGACCACGATCCTCAAGCTCCATGGTGGGATCGAGGTCGAGCGCTTCGTCGTCACCGAGGACGACTACATCGACTACCTCGCCTACGGCGACGTCGGGACTGCGATCCCGGTCGGGCTGGCGGCGAAGCTTCGCCGCAGCCACTTCCTCTTCCTCGGCTACGCGATGCGCGACTGGAACCTGCGGCTCGTGCTCGACCGCTTATGGGGGCAGGACGGGGCGACATGGCAGTCATGGGCCGTTCGGCCCGAGGCGCTGCCGCTCGAGAGGCAGTTCTGGCGCGCGCGCGCCGTCGACATGCTCGCGATCCCCCTCGACGACTACACGACGGCGCTCGGGCGCCACCTGGGAGTAACAACGGAGGCTGCTGCATGAGCGTGACCGCGACATCCGTGGCCAGCCCGTACAAGGGCCTGGCGCCGTTCGAGGACTCCGAGGTCGACGCGCTCCTCTTCTTCGGACGCGAGCGCGAGACAGAGGTGATCGTCGCGAACATGCTGGCCTCGAAGTTGACCGTTCTGTACGGACCGAGCGGTGTGGGCAAGAGCTCGATCCTGCGTGCCGGCGTCGCCCGGCGCCTGCGCGAGACGGCGCCGGAGGCCGACGTCGTCGTGCTCGACGAGTGGGCCGTCGAGCCCACGCTGCCCGAGCCCGAGGGCGAGACCTTCCTGATCCTCGATCAGTTCGAGGAGTACTTCATCTATCACGACGCAGGCCCGCTCCACGACCTGCTGCCTTCGGTGCTCGAGCGTCCGCGCGTGCACGTGCTGCTCGCGCTGCGTGAGGACGCGCTCGCGCGTCTCGACGTCTTCCAGGCGCGCATTCCGAGCGTCCTCTCGAATCGCCTGCGGCTCGACCAGCTCGACCGCTCGGCCGCGCGGGCTGCAATCGTCGGACCGCTCGATCGCTGGAACGCAGTCGCGTCGGGCGGCGCACGGATGGCGATCGAGACGGCGCTCGTCGCCGAGGTGCTGCAGCAGGTCGAGTCGTCGCCGGGAGTCATCGAGGCGCCGTACCTGCAGCTCGTGATGGAGCGCGTGTGGGAGGCCGAGCAAGACGCAGGCTCCCAGCTTCTCCGGGCGGAGACGCTGAGCAGCCTCGGCGGCGCCGAGGCGATCGTCAGCGCACATCTCGAGCGCGCGCTCGGTGCTCTCCCGCCGCGGGAGGCGGAGATCGCGACGAGCGCGCTGAAGTTCCTCGTCACGCCGTCGCGGACGAAGATCGCACAGTCCTTTGGCGACCTCGTCGGCTACACGAACGAGTCGCCGGTCGCGCTGCAGCAGGTGCTCGAGATCCTCGCGTCCCAGCGGATCCTGCGCGCAGTGGCCGACGGCGGCGACGACGGCAGCCGCTACGAGATCTTCCACGACGTGCTCGCCGAGCCCGTGCTCGTGTGGCGCCGCGAGTACGAGGCCCGCGCCGCCCTCGCCGCGGCGACGCGACGCCACCGTCGGCTCGCCGTGGTCGCAGCCGCAGCCGTGCTCCTTGCCGCTGCGATGGTCGTGCTGACCGTCTTCGCGTTCGCGCAGCAGCACGAGGCGACGAAGCAGAAGCATGCCGCTCAGGCTC
>DASSGL010000288.1:0-7874 GCA_035693525.1 Gaiellaceae bacterium
ACGAGCGTCCGCCGACCGCGGTTGCGATCCTGAAGCCGGATCACGTGCGCGACGTCGACGCCGTGGTCGACCGTTACGGGGCGCGCGCGTTCGGCCCGTACCTCTTCTGGCGGGACAACATCCCGAAGACGGAGCTCGAGCCCGTGGAGCCCGGCACCCTGCTGCCGGGCGGCCTCGTCGCCCTCTACGACGGACGGGGCCGGAACGAGACGCCGCTCTGGCTGCCGGAGCAGGGCACGCTCGTCTTCGCCGATGCGCTGACGGCGCCGGAGGGCGAGCTCGTCGTCTGGGGGACCCCGTGGCACGAGACGCGGGTCCTCCCCGCACTGCGCGCGCTCCTCGAGCTTCCGTTCGAGCGCGTGATCGTCTCGCACGGCGACCCGGTGCACGACCGGGCCGCCTTCGAACGCGCGCTCGAGCTACCGACGTGGGGCTGACCGCAACCCCTGCAACCTGACTTCAGTCAGGTTGCGGTCGTTCGGCTCCGCCTGCCGATCCGCAACGACCGCTGCCTGCCTGAAGGCAGGCAGCAGAACCGCTACCCCTGCAACCAGGTTGCAGAGCAACCTGGTTGCATCAGCGGGAAGGGCAGGCCGCAAAACCGCAACCTCTGCACCCTGACTTCAGTCAGGCTGCAGTCGTCGGCTCCGCCTCGCGATCCGCAACGACCGCTACCCCTGCAACCAGGTTGCGGAGCAACCTGGTTGCATCAGTGGGCAGCAGTCGCGGCGAAGTGGCCCTCGACGTGGACGTTGTGCGGCGTCACGACCACCGCGACGTCGCAGCCCGACGCGTCGAAGCGCCGCCCGAGCTCGCTCATCGCGACGTGGAGCTCGGGGGTCTCGTCGACCTCGCCGTGCGGCGCGATCGCGGCGAAGGCGATCACGGAAGCGTGGAGATCCGCTCGATCAGCAGCTCGAGAAACCGCTCGGCATCGATCGCCACCCCGGCGCGGCAGTTGCGCCGACGCTCCGTGACCTGCCACCGGTCCACGACCGTGCGGCCGTCGCAGTACTGCGACGCCGTCTCCACCTCCACGTTGCAATGGACGGTCGTGACGAGCGAAGGGTCGATGACCTCCGCGACGGCGACCGCGTCGTGGATCGGCGAGCCGTCGAAGCCGTAGCGCGACTCGTGGAAGCGCTGGAAGAAGTCGGAGAGCTCTGCAACCGCCCGGCCGGCTCGTCCCGTACCGCGAAGGCGATCGGCGTGCGCACGCGTGAAGAGCGCCTGGTGCGTCACGTCGAGGCCGATCATCGTGACCTCGACGCCGCTCTCGAAGACGACGGCCGCGGCCTCCGGATCGACGAACGCGTTGAACTCCGCCGCCGGAGTGACGTTGCCCTCCGCGATGGCGCCGCCCATCCAGACGATGCGCTCGAGCCGGTTCCGGACATCGGGACGGCTCTCGAGCAGGACCGCGACGTTCGTGAGCGGTCCGGTCGGCACGAGCACGACGTCCGGCTCGAGGAGGTCGGCGAGAAGGTCGACGGCATGCGCGTCCACGGGCTTCGTCGTCGGTTCCGGGAGGTCGGGCCCGTCCAGTCCCGTCTCACCGTGGACGTGTGCCGCCGTCCGAAGCGCTCGCACGAGCGGCCGGTCGGAGCCGGCGGCGACGGGGATGTCGGTGCGGCCGCCGAGCTCCAGGATCTTGAGCGCATTGCGGGTCGTCTTGTCGAGCGTCTGGTTGCCGGCGACGGTCGTGACACCGCGTAGCTCGACCTCGGGCGAGGCGAGCGCCAGCAGGATCGCAATCGCATCGTCATGACCGGGATCGCAATCGATGACGATCGGCGTGCTCACAGGAAGGCATCCACCTCCTCCGCGGTGGGCAAAGAGGTCTGCGCGCCGAGACGCGACGCGGCGAGCGCGCCGGCCACGCAGGCGCGGCGAAGCGACTCGTCACGGGCGCGACCCTCGAGGAGCGAGACGACGAGGCACGCGGTGAACGCGTCGCCTGCCGCGGTGCCGTCGACGGCGTCGACGTGCGGGGGCACCGCGCGGGCGACCTCGCGGCCGTCCTCGAGCAGGACGGCCCCCTCGGCGCCGTTCGTGACGGCGATCAACCCTTCGCGTCGGCTCAAAGCCTCGAGCTCGTACTGGTTGACGATCGTCACGTCCGCCGCCGGAACGGCGCCGTCCGGCGCGAGCGCCGGCGCGGCGTTGAGGAAGAACTCGCCGGGAGCTGTGCGCGCGACGTGCGCCACGGTCTCGAGCGGGATCTCGAGCTGACAGAGCACGCCGTCCGTGTCGCCGATGTCCACATCCTCGGGACCCAGCTCGGCATTCGCGCCGGGCGCGACGACGATCTCGTTCTCGCCCTCCGCGTCGACCGTGATCAGGGCGACGCCGGTCGCGGCTCCCTCGGCGACCTTGAACTGCGTCATGTCGACCCCGAATCGCTCGAGCTCGGTGGTCGCGGCTGCATGGAAATCGTCGGCTCCGACGCACGCGATCAGCGAGACCTCCGCGCCGAGCTTCGCGGCCGCGACCGCCTGATTCGCGCCCTTCCCGCCCGGGATCTGCGAGAACGTCGCCCCGGTGACGGTCTCGCCCGGTCGCGGCAGACGCTCGGTGCGCGCGACGAGGTCGAGGTTGACCGAGCCGACGACTGTCAGGCGGGGTGCCACAGTGCGCGAGACTATCCGTCGTGACGATCGAGCTCACCGGCAGCACTCTCTCGATCTCGGAGCTCACGCGTGTCGCGCGCGACGGCGAGCGCGTCGAGCTCGCGCGCGACGTCGCCGGCCGCGTGCGCTCGGGCCGGGCGATCGTCGAGCGGCTGATGCCCGGGGACCCGATCTACGGGCTGAACACCGGCGTCGGCGTGCGCAAGCGCGTCCGCGTGCCGGTGGAGGAGCTCCCCGAGTTCAACCGCCGCTCGATCCTCGAGCACCGCGTCGGACAAGGTCCGCCGGCCCCGCCCGACGTCGTCCGAGCGCAGCTCCTGCTCGTGACGAACAGCTTCGCGCGCGGCACGGCCGGCGTTCGGATGGAGCTCCTCGAGCACCTGGTCGGGCGGTTGAACGACGGTGCGTTGCCGGAGGTGCGGAGCCTCGGCTCGATCGGGATCGCGGATCTCCCGGCGAACGCGGATCTCGCGTACGGCCTCCTCGACGGCATCGAGCTCGCGGCGAAGGAGGGCCTCGCGCTCCTGAACCACAACGCCTACTCGACGGCGCGCGCCGCACTCGCGTTCACCGACGCCGAGCGGCTCGTGCGGACGGCCCTCGTCGCGGCGGCGCTCGACCTGGAGGCGCTCGCGGGCAACCTCAGCGTCCTCAACGTCTCGGGCGACGATCTGCACGCACTCTTGAAGGGCAGCTATCTCGAGGAGCCCGGGGCCGCGCGCAACCTGCAGGATCCGCTCAGCTTCCGCTGTATCCCACAGGTCGCCGCTGCCGCCCGCGACACCTTCGCGTTCGCGCGCGCGACGATCGAGCGCGAGCTGAATCGCTCGCAGGAGAATCCGTTGGTCCTCCTCGACGAGGGGTCGATCGTCTCGGTCGGCAGCTTCGACGCGCTACCGCTGGCGCAGGCACTCGACCTCACTCGTATCGCGCTCGCCCCGTTGCTGACGAGCGCCGCCGAGCGGACGGTGAAGCTCCTGCAGTCGCCGATCACGGGCCTGCCTGAAGGCCTCGCGGCCGAGGCGGGGCTCGCGGAGAGCGGCCTCTCGGAGCTCGGCGTGCCGGTCCAGGCGTTCGCCGCCGAGGCGAAGCTCTTGGCGCAGCCGGTGTCGATCGAGACCGCGAGCACGAGCCACCACGAGGGAATCGAGGATCGCATCACGCTCGCACCGCTCTCGGCGCGCAGGCTCGCCGAGATGGTCGGGCTCGGTGCACGGGTGGTCTCCGTCGAGCTCGTCGTCGCGGCGCAGGCAATCGACCTGCGCGGGGGGCCGAGGCTCGGCGCTGCGACGACCGACCTCTACGCGAAGGTCCGCGAGCTCGTGCCGTTCACCGGCCGCGGCGACCCTCCGCCGCAGGATCTCGAGCCGGTGGTCGAGCTCGTCAGACGGTTCTGAAGCTTCATGAAGCAGCGAGGATGCGGAGGTCTTCGAGCGCCCCGCCGAGCAGGTTGTCGCGCAGGTCGAAGAGGCCCGCCCAGAGCGTGGCGCGGTCGGGCGCAGTCTCCAGGCGCGCCGCCGCGCTCAGACCCTCGAGCGCGCGCACGAGCACCGCGAGCTCGAGGTACGCCTGCGCGACGCGCTCGGAAGGCATGCGCACGCCGGCCCGCTCGAGCACCGGCGTCCAGTCCACGAGCTCGGCGGCTCCGGGGCCTGCGTACCAGGGACGCCCCTCGACCGCCTCGGACTCGAGCTCGAGCAGATACCGCTTCAGCGGCTCCTCGAGCCCCGTGAGCGCAGTCTCGACACGGTCGGCCGCACGGCGCAGCGCCGACTGGCGCTCGCCCGGCGACGAGGGGCTCGCGTCTCCGCGGCTCCATCGCTCGAGCAACCGGCAGAACGCGAGCGCCGCGATCTCGCACGCGCGGAGCTGCGCGATCAGGCGGCGCGCAGTCGCGGGCTCGGCGGCGCACTCGTCGAGCACGTCGGCCCAGGTCGGTGTGTAGCGGACGTTCATGCTCCTATTGTGCAACCAGGTTGCTGTGCAACCTGGTTGCAGCAGTTCAGGTTCATACCTCCACCAGGACCGGGAGGATCATCGGGCGGCGTCTCGTGCGGTCGTAGACGACGCCGCCGAGGGCGTCGTGCACGTGCTCCTGCAGGAGCTTGATCTCGGTGACGTCGTCGGCGAGGAGCTCGCGCAGGACCCGGTCGGCCTCCGCACGCAACTCGTCGAGCAGCGGCTCGGCCGCCTCTCCGAAGCCGCGGACGATCAGCTCGGGGGCAGCGGTCAAGGCACCGCGGCCGTTCGAGCCCGCGAGCGTCGCGACCACGATCAGGACGCCGTCCTCCGAGAGTCGCCGCCGATCGCGAAGTGCGACGTCGTGCACGTCGCCGACGCCGAGGCCGTCCACGAAGGTCATGCCGGCGGCGACTCGATCGACGATGCGGGCGCGGCCGTCGGCGAGCTCGACGACCGTACCGTTCTCCGCGAGCACGATGTTCTCGTCGGCGATCCCTCCCTCGCGCGCGAGCTGTGCGTGCGCAGCGAGCATCCGGAACTCGCCGTGCACGGGCATCACGGCCCGCGGGCGCAGGATCGCAAGGATCGTCCGTAGCTCCTCCGCGCGTCCGTGACCCGAGACGTGCACCGGCGCGTTGTCCTCGTGCAGCACCTCCGCGCCGGACTTCGCCAGCCGGTTGATCGCATCGTGTACGCGCAGCTCGTTGCCGGGGATCGGCTTCGCCGAGATGATGACGGTGTCCCCGCCCTCGACCGAGACCGCCGGGTGATCGTCGTAGGCAATGCGGGTCAGCGCCGACATCGGCTCGCCCTGGCTGCCGGTACAGAGGATCAGCTGCTCCACGCGCGGCAGCTCGGCGAGCTCGTGCGGCCGGAGGATCACCTCGTCGTCGACATCCATGTAGCCGAGGTTGCGCGCGATGTTCGAGTTCTTGCGCATCGACCGTCCCACGAACGCGACCTTGCGCCCGCACGCGACGCCCGCGTCGACGGCCTGCTGCATCCGGTGCACGTTCGAGGCGAACGAGGAGACGAGGATGCGGCCCGTGCGACTCGGGAAGATCTGACGGAATGCCTCGCCGACGACGCGCTCCGACTGCGTGACGCCCGGCCGCTCGGCGTTCGTCGAGTCGCCGAGCAGCAGGTCCACGCCGAGGTTGCCGAGGTCGGCGAGCTTGCCGACGTCGGTTCGCTGGCCGTCGACGGGCGTATGGTCGAGCTTGTAGTCGCCGGTGTGCACGACCCGCCCGCCCGGGGTTTCGAGCACGACCGCTGCCGCGTCCGGGATCGAGTGCGCCATGCGGACGAGCTCGATCCGGAAGGGACCAAGGCGGAAGGGCTCGTCGTAGGGCGAGACCTCGCGCAGCTCGGCTTCCCGCAGCAGCCCGTGCTCGTCGAGCTTCGACTTGACGAGGCCGAGGGTCAGGCGAGTCGCCGCGACGAGCGGGATGCGGCATTCGCGCATCAGATAGGGCAGCGACCCGACGTGGTCCTCGTGACCGTGCGTCAGCACGACGCCGCGGATCATGTGCTCGCGCTCGCGCAGGTAGGCGAAGTCGGGCAGAACGAGGTCGACGCCAAGATGCTCGTCGCGTGGAAATGCGAGTCCGGCGTCGACGATGACGATCGCGTCCTCCGCCTCGTAGACGGTCATGTTCTTCCCGACCTCGCCGAGACCGCCGAGCGGGATGATGCGGCAGACGCCCATTCGAGGGGAAGTCTAGGGCCACGCCTGCAACCAGGCTGCACAGCAACCCGGTTGCACGAATCTCACCCTAGGCCGACGCGGTGCTGAGCACGCCGGCGCGCTCGAGGCACGCGCGTACCTGTTCGAGCTCGTCGGCAGACGGCTCGAGCATCGGCAGGCGATAGCCGCCGACCTCGTGTCCGAGGAGATTGAGCGCGGCCTTGATGGCGATCGGGTTCGTCGTCACACGCAGCAGGTCGTAGGCGGGCGCCATCTCGTCGTTCAGCCGGCGCGCGCCCTCGAGGTCGCCCTGCTTGTACCGGTGCACCATCTCCTTGGTCTGCGGGCCCCATATGTGCGTGTGCACGCAGACGCCGCCGATGCCGCCGAGCTCGAGAAACGGGAAGATCAGCACGTCGTCGCCCGCGTAGAGGTCGAGGCCGAGCTGCGGGATGCGCCGAGCCTGCTCGAGGTCGTCGTTGGCCTGCTTGACGGCGCGGACGTTCTCGATCTCGGCGAGCCGCTCGATCGTCTCCGGATCGATGTTCACGACGACCCGGCCGGGGATGTTGTAGGCGACGATCGGCCGGTCCGTCATCGACGCGATCTCCTCGAAATGGCGCACGATCGCGCGCTGCGGCGGCTTCGAGTAGTACGGCGTCACGACGAGGAACGCGTCGACACCCAGCTCGTGGGCGCGTGCCGTCATCCGCATCGAGTGCCGCGTGTCGTACGTGCCCGTGCCGGCGACGACGGTGGCACGGTCGCCGACGGCCTCGAGCGCGGCGGCGAAGAGCTCTAGCTTCTCGTCGTCGGAGAGGGTCGGGCTCTCCCCCGTCGTCCCCGAGACGACGAGCCCGTCGGAGCCGTGGTCGACGACGAATACGGCGAGCTCCCGGAACTTCTCGACGTCGACCGACCCGTCCGCCTTGAACGGCGTGACGATCGCGGTCAGCACCTCGCCGAGCACGGTGCAAGTGTACGAAAAGCGGGTGTCAGGCACCCGCCACACGGGAGCTGGACACCACGTCGTCGAGCTCTCGGAGCGCGAAGAAGATCGCCTCGCAGAAGGTCGGGTACGGCTGGATCGTGTCCAGCAGCACGTCGAGCGGCGTCGCCGCACGGACGGCGAGCGTCAGCTGGCCGAGCCACTCCGCCGCCTGCGGTCCGACCGCGACCGCGCCGACGAGGACGCGTGCGTCGGGGTCGGCGAAGAGGCGCACGAAGCCGGGCCGCTTGGGCCGCTCGTAGGTCGAGAGCCGGGGGGTCGAGGTCAGCTCCCAGCGGGCGGAGACGCCGTCGCTGCGACCGACGGTCGCCACCTCGGGATCCGTGAAGATGCCGGCCGGGATCGCGCGGTAGTCGGCCTTGACGTCTCGGCCGGCCATGTCGGCGGCGGCGATGCGAGCCTGGTACTTGCCGACGTGCGTGAAGAGCGCGACGCCGGTGACGTCGCCGATCGCCCACACGTCCTCGGCGGCGCGGCAGCGCTCGTCCACCTCGATTCCCTGCGGGCCGATCGAGAGACCGAGCTGCTCGAGCTCGAGCCCCATCGTGTCCGGACGACGCCCCGTCGCGACGAGCAGCCGCTCGGC
>DASSGL010000289.1:0-6818 GCA_035693525.1 Gaiellaceae bacterium
GAGGAAGGCGGAGGGCGCATCCGAGCTGGTCGTCGAGACGTATCTGCACGTTCGCGAGGACGCGTTGCAGCTGTACGGATTTGCGGAGCGCGCCGAGCGCGAGCTCTTCGTTCAGCTTCTCTCGGTGAACGGGATCGGGCCGAAGGTCGCGCTCGCGATCGTGTCCGGCTCGCCGGCAGACGAGCTACGTCGCGCGATCGTGCGCGAGGACACGGCCCGCTTCCAGGCGATCCCGGGGATCGGGCGCAAGACGGCGGAGCGCATCGTGCTCGAGTTGAAGGAGAAGCTGGCCGCGTCGGTGTCGCTCGCGCCGTCGGCCGCCGGCGATGCCGACGACCACGTCGTTGCGCGCGACGCGCTCGTCGAGCTCGGCTACTCGATCCCGGACGCGGAGCGCGCGCTCGCGGAGACCGATGCGTCGGCCTCGCCCGAGGAGCGCGTGCGCGAAGCGCTGAGGAGAGCGGCATGAGCGTAGGCTCGACGGAGCTCATCAAAGAGCGGAGGCGCCGGCTTTGCCGGCGCCGGGAGCGGGAATGTGCTCGTTCGTGGCGCCCGTTCTCCACGACGACGAGGATGCGGTCGAGCAGACGCTCCGGCCGCGCTCGCTCGCCGACTTCGTCGGCCAGGAGCGCGTGAAGGAGCAGCTCGAGATCGCGCTCGTCGCCGCGAAGGCGCGCGGCGAGCCGCTCGACCATCTGCTGCTCGCCGGGCCGCCCGGCCTCGGGAAGACGTCGCTGGCGCACATCGTGCGCGAGGAGCTCGGCGTCGGCCTGCGCACGATCGCGGGGCCGGCGGTCGAGAAGCGCGACATCGCCGCGATCCTCACGGCGCTCGAGCCCCGCGACGTCCTCTTCGTCGACGAGATCCACCGCATGAGCCGAACGGCGGAGGAGATTCTCTATCCCGCGCTCGAGGACTTCCGCATAGACATCGTGATGGGAGAGGGCGCCGGTGCGCGCACGCTCACGCTCGACCTGCCGCCGTTCACGCTCGTCGGCGCGACGACGCGCACCGGCCTGCTGACGACGCCCCTCCGCGACCGCTTCGGCCTCACGTTCCGGCTGGACTACTACGACGCGGGCGAGCTCGGCGCGATCGTGCACCGTTCGGCGCGCATCCTCGGCGTCGAGATCGCGCCCGACGCGGCCGAGGAGATCGCGCAGCGGTCGCGCGGCACGCCGCGCATCGCCAATCGGATCCTGCGGCGCGTACGCGACGTCGCCGAAGTGCGTCACGAGGGTGCGATCACGACCGAGATCGCGCGCGAGGCGCTCGCGCTGCACGAGATCGACGAGCAGGGCCTCGACCGGGAGGCGCGCGAGCTGCTGCAGACGATCGCGGGCAAGTTCGACGGCGGGCCGGTCGGCCTCTCGACACTCGCCGCGTCCCTCGGGGAAGAGCAGGAGACGATCGAGGACGTCTACGAGCCGTACCTCCTCCAGCTCGGGTTCATCCAGCGCACGCCCCGCGGGCGCACGATCACGAAGCGCGGTCGCGCGCACATCGGCGCCGCGGTGCCCGACGAGGAGACGAAGCTCTTTTGAGCACCGGCATCTGGACGCCGGTTCCGGAGGGACCGCACGAGGCCTTCGTCGAACGGATGCACCGTGCGATCGCCGCGTTCGCGGAGGAGCACAAGGTCGAGAATCCGTTCGTCGAGGTCGAGCTGGCCGACGGCGCCCGCTTCGTGCTCGTCCGGATCGAGCCCGAGCCCGGCTTCGGGATGTTGACGCTGCACGTGCGCGCCGCCGACGACGCCGACGATGCGCCGGAGGCGGTCATGGTCCCGCTCGGCTCCCTCAAGCGAATCGAGCTCCGGTCGGCCGCCGAGGAGCGAGTCGGCTTCGGCTTCTCCGTGCCCTCCTCCTAGATCGCTCGCCCGAGAGCCGAACCGGCGTAGACCGCGGCCACGCCGACGCCGACGCTCGCGACGACGTAGGCCACAGCGACTCCGGCATGGTGGATGTCGTTCAGGTCGAGCGCCTCCTGCGCGAACGTCGAGAAGGTCGTGTAACCGCCCACGACACCGACCACGAGGCCGATCCGAAGCCAGGCCGGCAGGTGATGGCGCTCGACGAGGACCGCCGAGACGAGGCCGATGAGAAAGCAGCCGGTCACGTTGACCGTGAACGTGCTGAGCGGGAAGACCGCGGCGCTTCGCCGCTCGATCAGGCGATCGAGGCCGTAGCGGGCCGACGATCCGAGCGCGCCGCCGAGCGCGACGCCGACGATGACGGGCATGCGAGGCTCCTTGGAGTCGTAGGAGCCATCAGCCGTTCTCGGCGGTCGAAGGCGGGCCCCATCGCCGTGCGGGGACGATCATACGTCCCGCGGCGAGGAGCGCAGGCGCGACGAGAAGCGCCATCACGTCGAACCAGACGTACCCGCTCGCGACCCCGCTGGGCGGATTGCCGTCGGGAATTCCCAGGCCGGGCAGCTCCGCGGCCCACCGCCAGGTGCCGATCGATGTGCCGTAGAGCTCGAGCGCGGCGACGACGAGGAACACGCCGGCGTACGAGGCGCGGACACGCGACCGCCACAGAAAGAGGCAGAGAAGCGGCACGCCGACGGCACCGGCGACGTCGAGCCTCGGTAGGACGATGAGCCCTGCGAGCCCCCAGCCGATCGAGCCGATCGCGGCGAGGCCGACGACGAGGCGCACGCGTACGACCGACGCGAGCGCGATCCCGCTGAGATAGACGAGGCCGTGCGCGGGCGGGATGAACATGGGCAGGTTGTGCAGGCGGTACGTGTAGACGCCCCAGACGAGCGAGCCCGTCACCTCCCCGAGCGTCGCGAAGGCGACGACCGCGAGCGCCTGGGCGCGGGCGAGCGGCTCGAGCGGACGGAGACCTGCGAGCAGGACGAGCCACGTGAGCGCGCCGAGCGCGAGCTGAGCGTGGAGGCCCACCTGCGTGTCCACGGCGAGCAGCGCGGCGAGATAGGCGGGTCCGGCCGCGGCGTACCAGCGCGGAATGCTCACCGCTTGTACTGGAGCTCGTGCCAGCTCGGCGTCGGCAGGAGCTCGAGGAGCGCGCGGCCGCCGTGCGGATCCTGGTACGAGAACTCGGCGCTCTCCTCGTCGAACCCGACCTCGAGCTTTCCCTCCTTGACGCGGTGGTCGAGCCACGCGCCGCGAAACACGAGCTTCTTCAGCCAGTAGACAAGCGACTCTCCCTCGACGAGGGAGATGTCGTCCCAGTGTCGAACGAGGTAGCGGCCGAGCGTCGAACGCGGCTCTTCGATCGTGTCGCGCTCGACGAGCTCGACCAGGTCGGCCGTCTCGTCGTCGTCGAGCTCGTTCCCTCCGAGGAGGCCGAGCTTGACGGCGGCTGCCGTGACCCGTTCCTCGAAATCGTGTGCATTGAAGCTGAACCGGTAGCCGAGAAACTCGACGACGTAGTCGTCGCCGGAGACGTAGTTGCCGGCACCGTCCACGAGCCAAGCGTACCCTTGGCGCATGCGCGCACTCCGCTTCTCGGCCGCGCTCGGCGTCGTCCTCGGGCTCGTCTTTCTCACGGCGTTGCTGATGGGGTGGTCGGCCGAGCGGGCGGTCTACCTCGCACCCGTCATCGTCGTCGGCTTCGCAGCGGCGGCCGGGCTCCTCATCCTCTGGGGAAAGGTCGCGTGGCAGCAGCTCCGCGAGACCCGGCGGCCGAAGCTCGTGCTCGCGCTCTGGGTCGTCGGCATCGGGCTGATCGTCCTGCTGACCGTGCTGGGCGTCGAACTTCCGCGCGAAGGCTGACCCCTTCGCCGCGACGATGTCGTCCGACGCGCCTCGTACCGTGGCCGGACGATGCACGAGGGCACCTGGACCATTCGTCCGTGCCCGCACGGGGTACAGCATGAGCTCGCGGCGGCGCTCGGGGTCAGCGAGCTGACGGCAGGCGTCCTCGTCCGGCGCGGGCTCGCCGACCCCGAGGCGGCACGGGCATTCCTGGAGGGCGAACGTCCGCCGCACGACCCCTTCCTGCTTGGTGACATGCGTCTCGCCTGCGAGCGGATCCGCGCAGCCGTCGCGGCCGGGCGCCGGATCTGCGTCCACGGCGACTACGACGTCGACGGGATCGCGGCGACCGCGCTGGCCGTCCTGTTGCTGTGCGAGCTCGGCGCTCAGGTCGACTGGCATCTCCCGAGCCGCTTCGACGAGGGGTACGGTCTCTCCGCCGCCACGATCGGCCGGCTGGCCGACGAGGGCTGCGGGCTCGTGGTCACGGTCGACTGCGGGATCACCGCCGTCGCCGAGGTCGCGGAGGCGCGCGCGCGGGGGCTCGAGGTGATCGTCACCGACCATCACCGTCCCGGCGCCGAGCTGCCCGACTGCCCGATCGTCTCGACCCGCCCGTCCGACTATCCCTTTCCGGAGCTCTGCGGGACGGGCGTCGTCTACAAGCTGGGCCAGGCGCTCTTCGGGGTCGATTCCGAGCTCCCGCGGCGGCATCTCGATCTCGTCGCGCTCGCGACGATCGCCGACGTCGTCCCGCTCGTCGACGAGAACCGCTCGTTCGCGACCGCCGGCCTGCGCATCCTCGCGCGCACGCAGAAGCCCGGGTTGCAGGCGCTCATGCGTACCGCGGGTGTCGATCCTGCGGCAGTCGATGCGGGCGCGTGCGGCTTCCGCCTCGGTCCGCGCATCAACGCGGCCGGGCGGCTCGGTCATCCCCGGAGCGCGCTCGACCTGCTGCTGACCGACGACGTCGACGAGGCGGGGCGGCTCGCAAGCGAGCTGGAGGAGCTGAACCGAGAGCGGCAGGCGGTCGAGGCGCGCATCTTCCGGGAAGCAGCTGCACAGGTCGAGGAGTGGCCCGAGTCGAGGCGCGACCGGCACGCGTACGTCGTCGCCGGCGAGGACTGGCACGAAGGCGTGATCGGGATCGTCGCTTCGCGGCTCGTCGAGCGCTACAACCGCCCCGTCGTCCTGATCGCGGGGACGGAGGGCCAGTGGAAGGGTTCGGGCCGGTCGATCCCGGCCTTCGACCTCCACGCCGGCCTGGCCGCATGCGCGTCCCTCCTCGGGCGGTTCGGCGGGCACCGCGCAGCCGCGGGGCTCTCGATCGAGCCGGCGAACGTCGACGCGTTCGCCGATGCGTTCGCTGCTCACGCGGCCGGGCTGCTGGACGACGAGGATCTGCGCCCGGTCACGCAGGTCGACGGGGTGGTCCCGCGCGGAACGGCGTTGACGCTCGATCTGTGCAACGAGCTGGCGCGCCTCGCACCGTTCGGGCTCGGCAATCCGGCCGTGACGCTGCTCGCTCCGGGCTGCGAGCTCGGCAGCCTCGCCACCGTCGGCGAAGGCAAGCACCTGCGCTTTCGCGTGCGCCGCGACGGCGCCGACACGGGAGCTGCGATCTCGTTCGGCGCCGGGCCGCGACTCGAGACGTACAGCGGCGAGGGCCGCTGGGACGTCGCGTTCAGGCTCGAGGAGAACCGCTGGAACGGGACGGTGTCGCCCCAGCTCGTCGTGCGGCGCATCTTCCGTGCGGACGAGGGGTTCGACGAGCTGCGCGGATGGCTCGTCGGCGAGTTCCGGAAGCCCGCCGGTGCGCGCAGCGCCGACGCGGTGGCGATCTTCGCCGAGCTCGAGCTCGAGGAGGCCGGCCTGGGTCGGCGACACCTGCTCGAGTCCGAGCGCTTCCGCGAGCTGCTCGCTGCGCCGCCGGTGCTCGCGCGGGCTGCGTGACAGTCCGCCGCGCACGCGCGGCGGACTGGGAGGCGATCCTCGAGATCCACCGGCGCGCGTTCGATCCGGAAGATGTGCCGCGATTGGTGCAAGAGCTGCGGGCGAGCAGCGTCTACGTGCCGGAGCTGTCGTTCGTAGCGGTCTCGGAGGATCGCGTCGTCGGGCACGTGATGAACACCTGGTCGGGCCTCGAAGGCTCGAAGACCCGGCTGCTACAGCTCTCGCCGCTCGGCGTGCTGCCAGAGCGGCAGCGCGAAGGATTCGGGTCGACGCTCGTGCACGCGTCGCTCGACGGTGCGCGGGCGCTCGGCGAGCCGCTCCTGCTCGTCGAGGGGAGCCCTGCCTACTACGGGCGCTTCGGCTTCGTCCGAGCGGACGAGCTCGGACTGCTGCCGCCGCCCGAGGCGCTCTACGACTGGGCGTTCCAGGTCGCGGTGCTCGACGAACAGGCCGAGCTCCCTCGGGGCCGGGTGATCTACCCGGAGCCGTTCAGGCGTTGAGCGAGACGCTGACGCGCCTGCGGGCTTTCTGCGCCGTGTGCGGCTGATCCCCGAGGACGGCGAGGGCGCGTGCGATCTTCGCGACCTTGCGGGCGTTCCTGCGGCGATTTCTCATCATAGGAAGGGTCACTTCGACCGATAGACGAGCATTCCTCCCGAAGAGTTAGCTGCGAAAGGCCCCGGAGTACACTGAGACCATGGCGACGCTCGAAGCAGGTGAGAAGCATGAGGGACTTCTCGATGAGCTGCTCGCGGAGATCGAGGACGGGGGCAGCGCGGTTGACCGCGAGCTCGTGACGCGGGCCTTCCGGTACGCGGCTGCGGCCCACGAGGGGCAGCAGCGCCGCTCCGGGTCGCCCTTCATCGAGCATCCCGTCGGAGTCGCCCGGATCTGCGCGCAGCTGCGTCTGGACGAGCAGACGATCGCGGCGGCCCTCCTCCACGACGTCGTCGAGGACACGGAGACGGACATCGAAGAGGTGCGCGCCGAGTTCGGAGACGAGATCGCGAAGCTCGTCGAGGGCGTGACGAAGCTGACGCGGATCCAGTTCCAGAGCCGCGAGCAGGCGGAGGCCGAGAACTACCGCAAGATGGTGGTTGCGATGTCCGAGGACGTCCGCGTGATCCTGATCAAGCTC
>DASSGL010000290.1:0-2721 GCA_035693525.1 Gaiellaceae bacterium
CCCTTGCTCGTCTCGACCGCGCGAACCGTTTCGTCGGAGCCGAGCTCGAAGTCCTGCACCTCGACCTCGGAGAGGATTCGCACGCCCTCGGACTCGCACTTGCCGACGAGTCCCATCACCGAGTCCATGTTGAACGCGAAGCCGCCCTGCTTCTCGTGGAGGCAGACGGTCACGCCGCGTGCGCGCCAATCCGGGAAGAGCGCCTTCATGTGCGCGTCGACCGCGTCGGCGCCGACGACGAGCTCGGAGCGGTACCCGATTCGCTCCTGGCGCTCGAAGGTCGCGATCAGGTCGGGCTCCTGCACCGCCGCGCCGAGCGCCATGTAGCCGACGGGGTTGTAGTGGTAGGCGACCGGGTCGGACTCCCACACCTCGACGCACGCCTGCATCAGCTCGCTCATCGCCGGCTGGAAGTAGTTGTTGCGGACGACGCCGCACGCGATGCCGGAGGCACCGGAGCCGGGCGAGCGCTTGTCGAGCACGAGCACGTCGGCGCCCGAGCCTGCGTTGCGGCTCCGGAGCTCCTTCGCCAGGTGGTACGCGGTCGAGAGGCCGTGGATTCCTGCACCGACGACCACGTACGGGGAGCGGGACGGAACGGTCATATGAGCTCCTCCTGGATGGCTACTTATCGCCTACAGGGCAACGGCATTGCCAATTCTACGCCTTTCCAGGTCGCGGTCAACGTCCGAAGCGGGCCGGGTCGAACGGCTCGAGCCACGGCGGACGCTCCCCGCGCGCGAGCGCGGCGACCGCGACGCCGGTCGCCGGGGCGAGCGTGACGCCGAGCATCCCGTGCCCGGTCGCGACGATCACACCGGGTGCGCCTGGCACCGGCCCGAGCAGCGGCAGGCTGTCGGGCGTCGCCGGCCGGAAGCCGGCCCAGCCTGTCGGGACCTCGCGGTCGGGAATGATCCGTTCGGACAGGTACGGCTGCGTCTCCTCGACGAGCTGGCGCGTGCGGAGAGGGCTCGGAGCGCCGTCGCGCGCGCCGAGCTCGAAGAACCCCGCGATCCGCAACCGGTCGGCATAGGGGCTCGTGCCGATCTTCGGCTCGCACAGGTAGAGCGGCATCGCCGGCAGCCCCGTCGGCAGCGGCAACGTGACCGAGTATCCCTTCGCACCGACGAGCGGAAGCCGCAGCCCGAGCGGGCGGACGAGCTGCGCCGTGCCGAGCGCGTTCGCGAGCACGACCACGTCGGCGCGGGCAATCTCTCCTGCGTCGCCGTCGATCGCCCACTGCTCGCCGACGCGGCGCAATGCGTGCACCGGCGTGTCCTCGCGGATCGTGGCACCACGGGAGCGGACGTTCGCAGCGAGGCCGGCGACGAGGCTCTCGGGCAGCACGTGCCGATCGATCGACGTCCGTGTCGCGCAGCCGACGGCCGGCCCGAGCGCCGGCTCCTGCCTGCGCGCCTCGTCGCCGTCCATGTGCTCGAGCTCGCCGGTGAAGCCCAGCGGCACGAGCTCGTCGAATGCCTTCACGAACCACTGCAGGCCGTCGCGGTCGCGCGCCACGACGAGCACGCCGGCACGGTGCTCCTCGAACTGGACGCCCGTGTCGCGCATGCGGTCGAGCTCGTCGAGCGTCCTCGGCGAGAGCTCGAAGAGCGCGGCGACGCCGCGCCGGTACACGCTCGTACGGCAGCTGCGCGCGAACCGCCAGAGCCAGCCGATCCGCCCGGGGTCGAGCGAGGGACGGATCACGAGCGCGCCGCGCGGGTCGAGCGCCTTGCGTACGCCGAGCGTGACCACTCCGGGCGCGGCGAGCGGCATGGAGAGGCTCGGGCAGACCCAGCCGGTGTTGCCGGCCGACGCACCGCCCCCGACGCCGTCCGCCTCGAGAACCTCGACCGAGTCGGCGACGTCGAGCAGCGCGAACGCGCACGCCATCCCGACGACCCCGCCGCCGACGACGACAGCCTTCACGAGCTCAGTGGTCCGGTGGTTCCCAGCCCTCGAGCACGGGCGGCCGCCAGTCCGTGCCCACGGTCGGCGACCCCTCGACCCACGACCCGAGCTGCGGCTGCAGGAACTTGCAGTGCTTCTCCTTCAGCAGGATCCCGTAGGAGTTGCCGGACTGCAGATGCGTGACCAGCACCTTGCGCGCGATCTCGTCCTCACGGCCCTCGGGGATCGGGAAGTAGATCTTGAGGAACGAGTTCGAGTAGCGGTCGAAGACCGCCGGCACGCCGTCCTCGCTGAGAAGCGCGATGTCCTCGAGCCAGTTGATGTCCTCGCCGGGGGTCGCGGCGACGAGGTCGACGTCCTCGACGAGCGCGATGTCCTCCTGATACGGGAAGCGGTGCCCGGAGAGGTACTCCGCGTCGATCCCGATCGTCTTCTCGGGCTCGTGCATGCTCATGTGAGCGTCTCCTCCCGCTCGGGCAGATAGTCCACGGGATACTCGAGATGCTTCTCGAGCAACCGCTTCATCTCTGCGAGCTGACGCTCCTCCGTCACGCCCGGGATGTACTCGGTGCCGGCGAGCGGGACCTTCGCCATCGCGGACGCCTCCACCGTGAGCGCACACAGATCCTCGGGCTCGAGCGAGTGGACGTTGGTCTTGCCGCACGCGCGCGCGAGCATCTGCACCTCGAGCGTGAGCGTGTGGAGGAGGTTGTAGACGCGCGTCGCAGCCTCGTCGACGTGGAGGCGCTTACGGAGCTCCGGGTCCTGCGTCGTGATGCCCACGGGACACCGCCCCGTGTGGCAGTGGTA
>DASSGL010000291.1:0-3257 GCA_035693525.1 Gaiellaceae bacterium
CCGAACCCCATCTGCTGGAACATGATCAGCTCACCGCTTGCGAAGCCGGCGAAGACGGCGACGATGATCAGCGCAGCGCCGGTGATGATCCGCGCCGTCGACGCGACGCCGAACGTGACGGAGCCGACGGTGTCGCCGGTCTGGTCGAAGCGCTCCCTGATTCGGCTGAGCAGGAAGACCTGATAGTCCATCGAGAGCCCGAAGAGGACCGAGAAGAGGAAGAGCGGCACCCAGGCCTCGATCGTGTCGACCTGGGTGAAGCCGAGGAGCCCGGCGCCGACGCCGTGCTCGAAGACGAGCACGAGCAGCCCGTAGGCGGCACCGACCGAGAGCAGGTTGAGGACGACCGCCGTGCCGGCGACGACGACCGACCGGAAGACGACGGTCAGGAACACGAACGTGAGCGCGAGCACGAGGGCGATCACCCACGGTGCGGGACCGATCACCGAGTCGAAGTAATCGATGTTTTCGGAGGTCGTGCCGCCGACGAGCACCTCGGCGCTGGTGTGCTCGAACGCAGACGGCACGATCGTCGATCGGAGGTCGCGCACAGCTGCGACGGCGTCGTCGCCGGACGGATCGCCCCGTACCGGCACCGAGAGCAGGACGACACGCCCGTTCGGCGAGCGGTCGATCTCGCCGGGGCCGAAGCGCGGGTCTGCCGCGAGCCTCGTGCGCAGCTGCGCCAGCGCCGACCTGGCGGCAGGCTGCGCGGCGCCCTCGGCGACGACGACCTCGACCGGGTCGGACGTTGCTCCCGGGAAGGCGCGCTGCAGCGCCGCGAAGCCCTGCTTCGACTCGAAGCGATCAGGCAGCGCGGTCACTCCGCTCGTGCCGATGCGCAGGCCGAATATCGGCGAGGCGAGGGCGAGCAGCACCGCGACGGAGAGCGCGAGGCTCAGGCCCGGTCGCCGGAGCACGGTCCGCACGATCGCGCCCCAGAAGCGGCCTTCAGGATTGGAGGCCTCGAGCGAGCGCCTGCCGATCAGCGGAATTCGCAAACGGTCGATCCCGTCGCCGAGCAGGCCCAGGAGTGCCGGCAGCAGCGTGGCCGATGCGATGACGGAGACGATCCCGACGAGGATCGCGCCCACGGCGAGGCTGCGCATGATCGAGCTCGGCACGATCAGCATTCCGAACATCGCGATCACGAAGGTCGTCCCGCTGAAGACCACGGCGCGGTTCGCGGTCACCGCCGAGGCACCGATCGCGTCCAGCTTCTCGCGGCCGCGGCCGCGCTCCTCGCGGAACCGCGACACGACGAACAATGCGTAGTCGATCGCGAGCGCGAGCCCCATCCCGGTCAGCATGTTGATGACGAAGACGGAGAGGCTGAACACGTGCGCGAGCACGGCGACGAGGCCGAGCGCGACCACGATCGAGGGCAGCGTGATCAGCAGCGGGACGAGCCCGGCGACGACCGCGCCGAAGACGAGCAGCAGGATGATCAGCGCCGCCGGCAAGCCGACGCGGAGCTCGCCGTTCTGGAGGTCGCTCTGGGAGAGCTCGTTGAAGTCGCGGCTGAGGGTCTCCTGGCCTGTGACCGCGACGGCGAACGCCGGGCTCGCATCGGCGCGCTGGACCTCGCCGACGATGTCGTCGATGCCACCGTCCGAGGAAGCCGCGAACTGCACCATCGCCGCGTGCCGGTCTTTAGCGACGAGGGATGGGTCGCGCGAATCGAGATAGCTGCGAACGCTGTCGACGTCGCTCGCGCCACGCACATCCGATGCGAGCTTCCGTACGACTGCCCGGAAGCGCGGCGCGTCGACCGTGTATCGCGACGAGCGAACGACGACGATGTCGGTGATCGCGGCGTTCACCGTCGGTGGAAACGCCGCCTCGAGCGCGTCCTTCGCGCGCTGGGACTGCGGGTTGTTGGTCGGGTTGCCCTCCGTCGTCAACGACCCGCCGAGCAGCGCGACGATCGCGGCGGCCGCCACCACGATGGCCGCGATCCACGCCCCGATCGTCCGCCACGGATGGCGTGCGCAAGCCGCCACGAGTGCCTGCAACGAGAGCTTTCCCGACCTCTTGGTCTCCATACCCGTCGAAGGTAGCGCCGGGCAGCGCGCTCGCGCATCCACCCGCAGGCCCGAGCTGCGCTCCGCCCGTGGGCGGAGGGACGGATTACTGCTGCGTCGCGCCCGGCGTGACCGCGCCGTGGTCGTATGCGAACACGATCGCGGCGGCGCGGTCGCGCACACCCAGCTTCCCGAAGATGCTCCCGACGTGAGTCTTCACCGTCGCCTCCGCGACGACGAGCGACGCGGCGATCTCGGAGTTCGTCGCGCCGCGCGCCATCAGCCGCAGCACCTCGTGCTCACGCTCGGTCAGCTGCTCGAGCCGCGACGCCTCGCGTGCGGCCGGGGCCACCACCCTGCGGTAGTGGTCGAGAAGCCGCGGCGCGACGGCCGGATCGAACCAGGCGCCGCCGCCGGCGACCGCCCGCACCGCTGCGATCAGATCCTCGGCCGAGCAGTCCTTCAGCACGAACCCGGCGGCGCCCGCTTCGATCGCGCCCCACAAGACCTCGTCCTCACCGAAGGTCGTGAGCACCAGGACGTCGAGGGGGTCGTCGGGCTGCCGAAGCCGCGCCGTCGCCGCGATCCCGTCCAGGACGGGCATGCGGATGTCCATCACGACCACGTCGGGGCGCAGGACGGGCAGCTGCTCGACCGCCTCCCGGCCGTCGGAGCACTCCGCGACGACCTGGAAGCCGTCCGGCGGCGCCAGGATCCGCGCCAGGCCGGCGCGAACGATGGCCTGGTCGTCGACGAGTGCGACGCGGATCATTCGGCGACCGCTTCTAGCGGGAGCCGGCAGCTCGTGCGCCAGCCGTCGGGCGTCGGCCCGGCCGTGAACTCACCGCCGAGCGCCGTCGCCCGCTCGCGCATCCCGATCAGGCCGTACCCCATCTGCTCGCGTTCGGCGGCCTTGACCCCGGTCGTCGGCCCCCGTGTCTCGGCGACGAGGCTGACGCGTCCGTCGGCCAGCTCGACGGCGAGCTCCGTGCGCGCGCGGGGCGCGTGGCGCGTTGCATTCGCGAGCGCTTCCTGTGCGATCCGGTAGAGGGCGACGCCCACGCCGGGCGAGATCCGAGAGAGGTCTCCTCGCGTCCGCAGCTCGACCGAGAGACCTCCCGTTCGCGCGTGGTCGACGAGCGCGGGAATCTCCAGCGCAGATGGAATCGGCGGCGGCACTCCCGTCTCCTCGTCGCTGCGGAGCAGCGAGACCGTTCGGCGCAGCTCCTGCAT
>DASSGL010000292.1:0-6389 GCA_035693525.1 Gaiellaceae bacterium
GGCGGGCTGAGCAGGAAGCCGATTCGCTCGTGACCCTGCCCGCGCGCGAGGTCGAGGGCGGCGCTGACGCCGTGCACGGGGACGAAGCCGAGCTGGCGGACCGCGGTGGAGTCTCCTGCGCCCGCGACGAGGACTGCTCCGAGGCGGCCGAGCGCCGGCTGGCACGCGCTCCAATCGCGGAACGGGAGTAGCGGGTGCACCGTCCTGCCGGAGCGGTAGTCCGCGATCGCGCGCGCGTCGGCGGCGCCGGCACGCTCGGCGTCCGCAATCAACTGAGGGTCGCGTCCCGCCCGCGTCGCGTGGAAGAACGCTCGGTACGGCTGCTGGGTCGGGTGCGCAAACCGACGGCCGAAGCCGTGGACGAGGATCGCGCTGCCGCCGTCCACGACCGGGAAGGCGTCGCGCCAGAGACGCAGGGCCAACCCGAGGCCGAGATACGCGGCGCTCAGCGGATTCGGGCGTTCGCGCGGGAGGAACGGCGTCACGTTCGGGATCCCGATCACGAGCGCATCGAGCGGCTCGTCCAGCTCCGCCCGCCGGAGCTCGACGGACCGGAGGAGCGCCTCCGCATGCGCAACGGACGGCGGCCCGCCGATCGCCGTCGCAACCGTGACCTCCGTGCGCAGCGAACGGAGCGCATCCCGCCGCAGCGCCTCGGGGAGAATGCGATACGCGTGCCGCAAGGGCGAGCCCGCGATGCGCGCGAGCGCCGCGTCCTCGTACGGATAGCCGCGCAACGGCCCTGAGAGCTGCGGATGGTTCAGCACGAGCGAGACGCCGACCAAAGGCACGCGCCGCTGGAGCGCATGCTCGAGCGCGAGCGCGAGAAGCCAGCCCTGCGAAGCCCGCGTCTCCAACAACGACCGGGCGCCGGCAGCGCGCAGGGCATCCGCTCCCGCCGCGCCGAGGAGGGTCGACGGGCCGCCGTGCAGCACCGACTCCGCCGCGCTGACGACCACCACGAGATCCGTCTCGACGAGTGCGCGGTTCACGCGCAAAGGCGGGCGCGACACGTCGTCGAGCTGCGCGAGCTCGGGATCCTCGACGTCGTGGACGACGACGTTGCCGTGGAACCGCCGCGCCAGCTCCGGCGTCACGAACGACTCGAGCTCGCGCTGCGACGTCCGGCGTGCCAGTCCCGGAGCGACGAGAAAGGTCTGGTAGCCCGTCGGGACACCGAGCTGCTCGAGCTCCGTCACGACGGCGGAGACGGCGGCCTGGCGCGGGTCCGAGGTCGCAGCCGGAATCGGCAGCGCCGGAGGCTCGACGACGATCGTCGCGCGCGTGCCGGGGCCGACCAGCGCCTCGAGGCTCTCGCCCTCGAGCGGGAAGCGAAGCGCGTCCCGTACCGCCGCGCCCACGTCCGCGACGCCTTCGCCCGGCGCGCGCGGCCGCAACACGACGGCGTCCTCCGGTGCGGCGGCAACGACGAGTCGAGTCCCCGAGATGAGCGGAACCCGCACCTCGTCAGAGCGCGGGCATCGAAGGCATACGGGCCATCGGCGCCGGACGATAGCGTGGGCGCATGAGCCCGAAGACGCTCACCGGCATAGAGCTCGACCTCGACGACGCGCCCGCGCGCGAGTCGGAGCTCTTCCTCGTCGACGGCAACAACCTCGCCTACCGCGCGTACTTCGCACTGCCGGAGGAGCTTGCGACGACCGAGGGCTTTCCCACGAACGCGCTCCTCGGCTTCACGAACATGCTCTTCAAGCTCCTCTCGGACTACCGGCCGAAGGGCGTCGCCGTCGCCTGGGACACGCGGCCGGTGCACAGGCATGCGATCGCGGAGGAGGGCGACGTCGTCTACAAGGAGGGCCGCAAGCCGATGGCGGACCTGCTTGCGGAGCAGTTCCCCTACTTCCGGCCGATCGTCGAGGCCTTCGGCTACCGGAACCTCGAGTTCGAGGGCTGGGAAGCCGACGACGTGATAGCGACGCTCGCGTCGCGCGCCGACGAAGCCGGCATCAAGACGACCGTCGTCTCGACCGACCGCGACGCCTTCCAGCTCGTGAGCGACAACGTGGCGCTGATGATGACTCCGCGCGGTGTGAGCGACGTCCAGGTCTATACCCCCGACCGCGTCGAGGCGCGCTACGGGATCAAGCCCGAGCAGATCCCCGACTTCATCGGCCTGAAGGGCGACTCCTCCGACAACATCCCGGGGATCCCCGGCATCGGGGACAAGACCGCCGGGCAGCTCGTCGCGCAGTACGGCTCCGTCGACGGCGTGATCGACCACGCCGACGAGCTCTCGCCGGCCCGGCGGAAGAACGTGATCGAGTTCGCCGAGCAGGCGCGCCTCGCGAAGCAGCTCGCGACGATGCGCCGCGACCTCGACATCGATTGCGACCCGGCAGCGCTCGTGCTCGCGCCCCCCGACCGCTCGCAGCTGCGCGAGATGTTCCGGCGCTTCGAGTTCCGCAACCTCCTGAACCGCGTCGACGAGCTCGACGCCGCGGTTCCGGCCCGCGAGCGGATCGTGGCCGGCACCGCCGTCGCCTGGCACGAGGGGAACCTGCCGACGGACGTCGCCGGTCGGGTCGGCCTCGCGATCGTCGACGGCCGCTTTGCGCTCGCGCAGGAGGACGGCGTCGTGGTCGGCCCGTGGAGCGACGAGCTCGTGCCGCGGCTCCGGAACGCCGACATCGTCGCGCACGACTACAAGGCGCTGCCGCGACTGACGCAGCTCCCGGCCGACGACACCATGATCGCCGCCTATCTGATCGAGCCCGGCCGCCCGGCGTACGGGCTCGACGATCTCGCCGCGGAGTACGGCGTCGAGGCCCTGCCCGACCCCGAGGTGGAGGAGGAAACGGCGTCGCTCGTCCGCGCGGCCGAAGTCCCGCGCCGGCTCGCCGGGCCGATCCGCGCGCGTCTGCGCGAGCGCGGGAGCGAGGAGCTCTACGACCGGATCGAGCTGCCGCTCACGGCGGTGCTGGCCTCGATGGAGGACGCCGGGATCAAGATCGACACCTACCGCATGGGCGAGATCACCGCCCGGCTCGCCGACCGCGTCGAGGAGCTCGAGCAGTCTGCGTACGAGCTCGCCGGCGAGGAGTTCATGCTCGGCTCGACGCAGCAGCTCGCGCGCATCCTCTTCGAGAAGCTCGAGCTGACGCCGGGCCGCAAGGGAAAGACCGGCTACTCGACCGACACACGCGTGCTCCGCACGATCCGCCACGAGCACCCGATCGTCGAGGTCGTGGAGGAATGGCGCGAGCTCACGAAGCTCCTGAACACGTACCTCGGCCCGCTGCCGACGCTGCTCGGCGACGACGGCCGGCTGCACACGCACTTCAACCAGGCGGTGGCCGCGACCGGCCGCCTCTCGACGTCCAACCCGAACCTGCAGGCGATCCCGATTCGCACCGACCTCGGGCGCGAGATCCGCAGCGCGTTCGTCGCAGAGCCGGGCCATCGACTCGTCTCGGCCGACTACTCGCAGGTCGAGCTTCGCATCCTCGCCCATGTCTCCGGCGAGCCGCGCCTGCGCGAGGCGTTCGCGCGCGGCGACGACATCCACGCCGCGACGGCGGCAGAGGTGCTCGGCAAGGATCAGGCGACGCTGACGAAGGACGAGCGCAACATCGCGAAGATGGTCAACTTCGGGATCATCTACGGCATCTCGGCGTTCGGCCTCTCCGAGAACCTCGAGATCCCGCGCGAGGAGGCGCAGGAGTACATCGACACGTACCTCGCGCGCTTCCCGATGGTTCAGGACTTCATCGAGCGCACGATCGAGCAGGCGAAGGAGAAGGGCTACGTGACGACGCTCTTCGGCCGGCGCCGGCCCGTGCCCGAGATCCGCGCCTCGAACCGCCAGACACGCGCGCTCGGCGAGCGCCTCGCCGTCAACTCGGTGATGCAGGGCACCGCGGCCGACATCATCAAGGTCGCGATGGTCCGGATCCATCACCGGCTGCAGGACGAGGGCCGAGGCTCGCGGCTCGTCCTCCAGGTGCACGACGAGCTCCTCGTCGAGGCTCCCGACGCGGAGGTCTCCACGGTGAAGGAGCTCGTTCGCGAGGAGATGTGCAACGCCTATCCGCTCGACCCGCCGCTCGCCGTCGACGTAGGCGCGGGAGACGACTGGAACGAGGCGAAGTAAAGAGGCCGAACAACGGCCGCCGCCCTCCCCGTTGGGGCGGCGGCCGCTCAGCGCCTCGCGCCGCCCGCTCGGGCAGACGGCAGAGGTCGAGGCCCTGGGCGAGCCTCGCGCAGCCCGCTCACGAATCGCTCACACGCCGTCGGGCAGCGTGTCCGGCACGAGGCCGACGCCCTGGCGCAGCTCGTCGATCAGGGCCTGCGCGTGCTCGAGCAGGTTCGCCAGGTCGACGAGCTCGGAGCGGAAGACCTCGACGGTCACCCTGACGGGCGAGCGCGCGGTCGACGAGAGGGCGAGCGTCTCCTCGTCCTCACGGACGAGAGCCGTCAGCTCGAGGTACTCGTCGCGGCCGGCCGGGAGCTTCGCGCCCGGAACGAAGCGCTCGTCGGCCTGCCGGAGCCGCGACGCGAGCACACCGGGATAGTGGCCGGGAATGTGCACCGTCGCCTCCCCGCCTCGCGTCGCGATCGCGGCCGACCACATTGGGTAGCCGGCCTCGCGCCGTTCGTGCCGGAGCACGGCGACCGAGACGGAGAAGGTCTCGCCGATCGGATAACGCTCGTCCATCCTTCTCAGCTTAGGCATAGCCGAGGTCGTCGAGAAGCGCCCCGGCCTCCGCCTCGACGTCGGCGACCTGCTCCGCCGTCAGGTCGCGCCGCCACCGGCCGACCGAGGCGCCGTGCACCTCGCTGAACGCCCTGCGCAGCGCCTCGCTCGCCGCTCCGAGGGCGTCGGCGACGCGATCGGCCTCGCCGTGCGGATCGCCGACGAGAGCCTCGTAGCGGAGCTCGACCGTCCGCTCCGGCGCCGCACGGGCTGCGGAGACGTACCGACGCCACGCCCAGGCCGCGCGGCGCGCCTCGCTCGCCGCCTCGAACTCCTCGCGGCGCTCCGGCTCGACCCAGAACCGCGCGTGTGCGCCGTAGGCCTGCTGCGCGTCGTCGCCGCCTGTGCGCCCGGCGCGGAGCCAGCCTCGCTCGAGCAGCGAGCAGACGACGTCGCGCCCGTCGCGGATCACGTGCACCGCCCGCGCCCGGGGATAGGCCTCGAGCGCCCCCGCGAGGACGTAGGCCGTCTCGGGGTTCTGCTCGACCCCGCGCAGGCCCCGCACGAGGCCGAGGGTGCGGACCCGCTCGACGATCCGCCGTACCTCGGCCGCCTGCCGCTCGACCGGCAGCGCCAGGAGCCGCGGCACGGCCGCCTTCAGGAGAGGCACCTCGCCCAGATCCACCCAGCCCGGCTGCGTTCCGAGCGCTCCGCCCGTGAACGTCGTCCCGGACCGCGGGGAGCCCACGACGAAGACGAGGCGATCCTCGACGCCGAGCCGGGGCCGCCGCTGGCCCGCGCGGAGGCCGCGCCGCGCCGTGCGCGCCGCGGTGACGCCGTATGCAGCCGTCCTCCACCCGAGCACGCCGCAAAGCTAAGCCAATCCGCGCCCGTTCGCGCCTCGTACTCCTAACCGGGGCGCGATCCAGGCGTCTGAACACCCGGGGCTATACTCACCCGCTCTATGGCCAACGAGACAATCAACGACCCGAGGCTCGCCGAAGGCGTCTGGACGACGGATCCCGACACCGGTGAGCTGATCCCCGACTACGAGTCGACCTTCCCGACGATCAACGAGGGAGAGGTCGTCAACGGCACGGTGGTCCGCGTCGACAAGGACGAGGTCCTCGTCGACATCGGCTACAAGTCCGAGGGCGTCATTCCGGTGAGCGAGCTGTCGATCCGCCGCTCCGTCAACCCCGCGGACGAGGTCTCCGTCGGCGACGAGATCGCCGCGCTCGTGATGACGAAGGAAGACGCCGAGGGTCGGTTGATCCTCTCGAAGAAGCGCGCGCGCTTCGAGATCGCCTGGAAGGCGATCGAGCAGGCGCACGAGCGCGGCGACCCTGTGACGGGTCGCGTGATCGAGGTCGTCAAGGGCGGCCTCATCCTCGACCTCGGCGTGCGCGGATTCCTCCCCGCGTCGCTCGTCGACATCCGCCGCGTGCAGGACCTCGACGAGTTCCTCGGTCAGGAGCTCCGCTGCAAGGTGATCGAGCTCAACCGCTCGCGCAACAACGTCGTGCTCTCACGCCGCGCGGTCCTCGAGGAAGAGCGCAAGGCCGACCGCCAGCGCATCCTCGACGCGCTCAATCCCGGTGACGTCGTCGAGGGAGTCATCTCGAACATCGTCGACTTCGGCGCGTTCGTCGATCTCGACGGCATGGACGGCCTCATCCACATCTCGGAGCTCTCGTGGAGCCACGTCAACCATCCGTCCGAGGTGCTCGAGATC
>DASSGL010000293.1:0-3593 GCA_035693525.1 Gaiellaceae bacterium
GGAAGGCGCTGTCCCACGCCGCGAACCACGGGTACTCCCACTTGTCCGGCATCGACATGATGTCGAACGAGTCGAACGTCCTCCAATGTGCGTTGCGGCCGCCGAGCCGTGACGCCGGCGGCACCGGCTGCGCGGGATCGCCGTCGAGCCAGCGCGCGACGCTGTAGTAATAGAGCTGCTTGCTCCAGAGCATGCCCGCGAGCGCTTGGCGCAGGACACGCGACTCGTCGTCCGACGCATCCGGCGGGGTCAGCTCCTCGTAGAACTCGTCGGCCTCGGCGAGCCGACGGGCCGAGACTGCATCGAAGTCGGCCCACGGATCGCCGCCCCTCGATGCCGGCCGAACTCGCACGCGGACCGCCTGCGTCTCACCGGGCTCGACGTGGAGCTCGTAGGCGAACGCGACCTTCGTCCCTGCGCTCGCTGCGACCGTGTCCGCGCCCGAGACGACGTGGTCGTTGATGCCGTCCTTCGGCGTCGCGCTCGCGGACGCAGCGCCGTACAGGCGTCCCGCGTTCGTCTCGTTGTCGCAGAAGAGGGCTGTCGGCAGGCCGTCGGCGACGAGCTCCAGCGACCCGAGGAACGGGTGGTCGGTCACCACACGCGCGGCGCCGCCCGATCTCAGCTCGGGCCTCGAGTCGTCGTCGAGTCCCCACGACCACGTGTTGCGGTACCACGCGGTCGGGAGCACGTGCAGCGTGTCGGCCTCCGGCCCCGCATTCGTCACGTGCACCGTCATCAGGAGGTCGTGTGGATCGCCCTTCGCGTAGTCGACCTCGACGATCCAGTAGCGGTCGTCGGCGAAGGCGCCGGTGTCGAGCAGCTCGTACTCCGGATCGGCCTTGCCGCGGCGCCCGTTCTCGGCGGCGAGGTCGGTGTAGGGGAACGCGCACTGCGGGTAGTGGTAACGCCACCTGTTCCACGCGTGGCTCGGCAGCGCGTCGAGATACCACCAGTACTCCTTCGCGTCCTCGCCGTGGTTGCCCTCGTTTCCGGTCAGGCCGAAGAGGCGTTCCTTGAGGATCGGGTCGCGCCCGTTCCAGAGCGCGAGCGCGAGACAGAGCCGCTGCTCGACGTCGGAGAACCCGGCGAGCCCGTCCTCGCCCCAGCGGTATGCGCGCGAGCGCGCGTGATCGTGTGGCAGGTACTCCCACGCGGTTCCGCCGGGGCTGTAGTCCTCCCTGACGGTGCCCCACTGGCGCTCGCTCAGATACGGGCCCCAGTGGTACCAGTCGCCGCCCTGCCGGAGGCCGTTCTCGAGGTGGCCGAGCGTCTCGATCCGGTCGCGTTCCGCGCTCACCGCACCTCCGATGGTGCCTGACTCGCCGCAAAGCGGCGTGTCTGGCACCGCTTTTCGGTCTGCGCGGCGTTCCGCAAAGCGGTGTCAGGCACCCGCCTTCGGCGCGAGCCAGACACCTGCGATGGTGCCTGACTCGCCGCGAAGCGGCGTCGGCGCGAGCCGGACACCTGCGATGGTGCCTGGCTCGTCACGCAGCGGCGTCGGCGCGAACCGGACACCTGCGATGGTGCCTGACTCGCCGCGGAGCGGCGTGTCTGGCACCGCTTTTCGGTTTGCCGGGCGTTTCGCGAAGCGGTGCCAGGCACCTGCCTTCGGCGCGAGCCGGACACCTTCATGCGGCTACAGACGGTGCTGTCTCCTGCCTTCGAGCCCAGAGCTTTCGCAGCTCCGACGCGACGACGACTGCGAACGCGGCGATGATGCACGCGAGCCACTCGCGGAGCGTCAGGTGCTCGGTGTTCAGGATCCGTTGCAGGAGCCCGAGCTCCGGCGCCAGCACGATGGCGGCAACCGACATGCCGGATGCGATGAGGAACTTACGGTCGTCGAGGACGTCGAGGTTGAAGACGGACCGGAGCTCATCTCTCGATGCGAACGAGAAGAGGAGGTTCGCGATCGCGAACGTCGTCAGTCCCATCGTGCGCGCGATCGTGTCGGTTCGGTGGTCGGCGGCCCACCAGATGATTCCGAGCGTGCTGCCGCCCATCACGAGGCCCATGACGCTCAGCCACAAGAGCGCGGAGCGCGTGAGGATCGGCTCGTCCGGCGGCCGCGGCTTGCGGCGCATCAGACCTTCGCTCGCCTTGCCGTAGCCGAGCCCCACAGCCTGGAACACCTGGGTCGTGAAGTTGACCCACAGGGTCTGGAGCGGCAGGAACGGCACGCCGCCGAGGACGTTGAAGATGCTCGCCCCCAGGAACGTGACGATGAAGCCGACGAGCACGCCCATCTGGAAGCGGATGTAGCGCTTGAGGTTCTCGTAGAGGCCGCGGCCGAGCTCGACCGCCTTGACGATCGTGGCGAAGTTGTCGTCGGTGAGGATCATCGCGGCCGCTTCCTTCGAGACCTCCGTGCCCGTGATCCCCATCGCGATGCCGATGTCGGCCTTCTTCAGCGCGGGAGCATCGTTGACGCCGTCGCCGGTCATCGCCACGATTCGGCCCTTCCTCTTCAGCGTGGCAACGAGGCGGACCTTGTGCTCCGGCGTGACGCGCGCGATCACGCCGATGTCGTCGATCTGGTCGAGGAGCTCCTCGTCGGACATCGCCCCGAACTCCGCGCCCGTGATCGCGCGTCCTTCGATTCCGAGCTGCTGCGCGATCGCCTTCGCCGTGACCGCGTGGTCGCCGGTGATCATGCGCACCCTGATGCCGGCTTCCTTCGCAGTCGCGATCGCGGCCTTCGCCTCCGTCCGCGGCGGGTCGACGATGCCCGCCAGCGCGAGCACCGTCAGGCCCTGCATCAGCGGGAGCAGGTCTGCGCCGGGATCGAAGGAGGCGGGGTCGAAATCCTTCCGCGCCGTCGCCATCACGCGCAGCCCCTGTTCGGCGAGGCGCTCGTTCTCGGCCATGTACCGTGCGCGGAAGTCGTCGTCCACCGAGACGATCTCGAGCGTGTCGGGATCGGGTCTCGACGTGGACCGCGCGAGCAGCTGGTCGGGAGCACCCTTGACGAAGCACCTGACGACGTCGCCCCCGCCCTCGTCGCGCATGCGGTGGAAGGTCGCCATCAGCTTGTAGTCGGTGTCGAACGGCAGCGCCGCGACGCGCGGATACGCCTCTCGCGTCGTCGCAGAGTCGAGCCCGCCCTTCTCCGCCAGCACCACGAGTGCGCCCTCGGTCGGGTCGCCGATCATCTCGCCGTCGTGGACGACGGCGTCCGACGCGAGCAGCATGGGGAGGAGGAACTGCTCGAGCGGCACCTCCGGCTGGCCGAAGACGTGCTTGATCGTGCCCTCCGTCGAGTAGCCGCTGCCGGAGATGGTGTACCGCCGGCCGGGAATGGTGAGCTCGACGGCGGTCATCTGGTTGAGCGTGAGCGTTCCGGTCTTGTCGGAGTTGATCGCAGACGTCGAGCCGAGCGTCTCGGTCGAGCGAAGCCGCTTCACGATCGCACCCGCCTGCGCGAGCATCTGCGTCCCGAGCGAGAGGATCGTCGTCACCACTGCCGGCAACCCGGTCGGGATCGCCGCGATAGCGAACGCGATCGCCGCCGTGAACACCGTGTCGAACGACTGTCCGCGCGAGGAGTTGAGGATGATCGAGATCAGCACGGCGACGCCGGAGATCGTGAG
>DASSGL010000294.1:0-5616 GCA_035693525.1 Gaiellaceae bacterium
GCACTCGCACGCCAGGTCGGTGTGTCCAGCACGAGGCCGACGTCGTGCTCGCGCGCGATGCGGACGAAGTGGTCGAGATACTCGCGGAGCGCCCGCCGGCCCGATTCGTCCTCGAGCAACACGAACGACGCGAAGAGCGGGAGGTCGAAGCCGGCGTGGAAGATCAGCGACGTCTCCATGCCGCCGTCGGTGATGAACGTCCCGCCTCCGAGCTGGGGGAGCGGACCGCGCGCCCTCACAGCGCGAGTGTGCCGCGTCCGGATCCCCGTGGCAAGCACTTAGCGGCAGTAGAGGCCGACGAGGCGCGCCACCGCCAGGACCTTCCCCGAGGCGCTGCGGGCCTGGAGCTCGAAGCGGTAATGGTGCGCCGGGCCCGAGGGCGGGCACGGCCCTGTCCAGCCAGGGCGCCCGGCTCCGTTTGGCCCTCCCAGATGCGAGCCGGCCGGCAGGCTGCGCGAGCTCGGCGGCAGCCGGCGAATGCGCCAGTGCAGGAAGCCGCCGCCCGGCGCGTCGGGATCGAAGACGGTCAGGGAGAACGATGCGGTTCCACGCGGAGGCGCGGTCCAGCGGAGCGGCGGCGAGACGTTTGCGCCGTCGCAGGTGTAGCGGGTGGGAATCGTGCTCCCACCCTGAAAGGCCGGGCTCGTGAGGACGAAGGCGGCGGCAAGCTGAGCGATCACGACCGATTCATACAGTGCCACGGGGCGATCGGGTCGTTCCGGTGACGGCCCGGTGTCAGAGAGGTGACAGGTGGAGACTGGGGCGCTCCAGGTCGATAGGTTCGGCCGGCCGTGCACGCCGTACCCGACCAGCTCGCCTCGATCGAGCTCTTCGAGTCGCTCACCGAGGATGAGCGCGGCAAGGTCGCGGGCTGGTTCGACGTCCAGGAGGCAAGCCCCGGCGTGCGGCTCTGCGGCGAAGGGGCGTCCGGCTATTCGTTCTTCGTGCTGCTCGACGGGACTGCGACCGTGACCTCGGACGCCGCGGAGCTCGCAACCCTCGGCCCCGGTGACTTCTTCGGCGAGGTCGCGATCCTCGGCGACGGCCGGCGCACCGCCACCGTCACGGCCACGACTCGCGCGAAGCTGCTCGTCCTCTTCGGCACCGAGTTCAGGCAGCTTCAGCAGGAGCTGCCGGCGGCTGCGGCCAAGCTCGAGGCTGCGGCGAAGCAGCGCCGGCCCGGCACCACCTAGGAGATCGCGGCGCGCACCGAGAGCTCCGCGCCCTCGTGGCGGATGTCGAGCGCGCTCAGCGCCCGACGCAGCAGCGCGATCGCGGCCGGGTTGTCGCTCGCCACGAGCGCGGTGATCTCCGTCACGCCGGCGGCACGGGCGTCCGCGATCAGCTCTCTGGCGAGGGTCGAGCCGATGCCGCGCTGCTGGTACTCGTCGGCGACCTCGAAGGCGATCTCCGCGCTCCGGCCGCGGCGGACGAGACGCGCGATCGCGACCGGCAACGGGTCTCCGTCCACGTACGCGACGAGCGCGTGGTGAGTCGCGTCGATCGACGCGAGCTGCCGAAGCTCGGTCCTCCTCAGGCACGGCTTCGAGCCGTTGAAGCGCGCGCGGCGCGATTCGTCGCTCAGACGGTGGAACACCGCCATGACGGTTCGCACGTCGCCTCGGCGCAAGGGCCTGACGAGGAAGGCGGGGCCGTGCTTCGGTTTGAGCGCTCGAGTGTGCATACGTCAGCTCGCGATCACTACAGGGGAACGCGCGTGACGGTTTTGTCCTTCCGGGCGCGAGGCCGGCTATGTCCGGTTTTGCGCCGGCGCCATGCCGGTGCGCTCGAGCGCGGCTTCGCTCTCCCTCAGATACTGGTGCACGAAGGCGATCGCCATGCTGCCCTCGCCCACGGCGGTCGCGACGCGCTTGACGGGGCCGCATCGGACATCGCCGACGGCGAAGATGCCGGGGACGCTCGTCTCGAGGAGGTACGGGTCGCGGTCGAGCGTCCACGCGCCGTCTGCGGCAACGTCGGAGCCGGTGAGCACGTACCCGTGGCGGTTGAGCGCGATCTCCGGCGGCAGCCAGCCCGTCTCGGCATCGGCGCCGATGAAGATGTAGAGGCCGCCTGAATCGAGCCGCGTCGTCTCGCCGGTCGCCGAGTTGCGGACGTCGATCGCCTCGAGGGACTCGTCGCCGTGCGCAGCCACCACCTCGGTTCGGAACGCGATGCGGATGTTCGGCCGGGTCGCAAGCTGGTCGATGAGATAGCGCGACATGCTCTTCGCGAGCGTGTCGCCGCGGTGGAGGATCGTCACGGTCCGGGCATGGTTCGAGAAGAACATGGCCGCCTGTCCGGCCGAGTTGCCGGCGCCGACGATGTGGACGTCCAGGCCGTGGGTGCTCGCCGCCTCGCTCCGTGCGGCTCCGTACGAGATGCCGTTGCCGTGGAGCCGGTCGAAGCCCTCGATCGAGAGACGCCGCCAGGAGACGCCGCACGCGAGGATGATCGTCGGCGCGTGCACGACGTCGCCTCCGTCGAGGTGGACCCACCGCGCTGCGGCGTCGACGCGAGTGATCCGACGGGTGACGAGGATCTCCGCGCCCAGCCGCCGCGCCTGCTGCAGTGCACGACTCGCCAGCTCACCCCCTGAGACGCCTGACGGGAAGCCGAGGTAGTTCTCGATCCGCGACGACGCACCCGCCTGTCCACCGGGGGCCTCACGCTCGATCACGACCGTCCGCAGGCCCTCCGATGCTCCGTAGACGGCAGCGGCGAGGCCGGCCGGCCCGGCGCCGACGATCACGGTGTCGTACTCGACCGAGGCGGCGTCCGTGGAGAGACCCAGCAGGTTCGCGACCCGCCGGAGCTGCGGCTGCGCGACGGTCGTTCCGTCGCCGACGCGGATCACCGGGCAGTCCTCGTCGGCCGGCAATGCATCGCCCCATTGCTCGGCTGCATCCGGCGAGTCGGCTTGAAGCCATTCGAAGCTGATCTGGTTGCGGTCGAGGAAGTGGCGCAGCTCAGTGCAAGCCGGATCGCCCCGGCGCCCGACCACCGTTGCCCGAGGCGGTTGCCTCTCGGCCGCCAGACCCTGCAGACCGTGCGGGCCACTCATTCGAACGGCGGCGAGGCGGCCGACTTCCTTCGCCACGTCCGGCGACGATGCGACAGCTGCGTGGTAGGCCGGCGGCTCGACCCGCATCACTCGCGACGGTTCCGATGCGCGGAAGCCCACCGGGAAGAACGTCCCGAGCGTGATCGGCACCTCTCCGAAGATGTCGCCCGGTTCACGGACGCCGACGACGCGCTCGATCCCGTCCTGGATCCTGACCGCCTCGACGCGTCCGGCGAGGACGGCGAAGAGCGCTCCCTCGTCGCCCGGGTTCGCCGCGTACTCGCCCGCTGCGAGGCTGATGTCGGCTGCGGCGCGGGAGAGCCGCTCGCGATCGGCCGGGCCGAGAGACGCGAGCACCATGACGCGACCGATCTCGTCTGCCGTCACCATCGAGGAGGAACGCTACTGGCGCAGCCGGGAGGCGGTCTAGTGACCGGAGGCGGAAAAGTGCATGTAGTCCTTCGTCGATCCGGTCCAGGCGCCGCCCCAGCCCCAGCCGACCGAGCGAAATGCCTGGACGACGGCGGGAGTGACCATGCCTCGCCGCACCCGAGTCCGGTCGAGGTAGGACAGCGCCGTCTTGTCGCGCGTCATGCCGCAGCCGACATATGGATTCTCGACCGGGTTGAGGTCGACCGCGAGGCCGTACGCGTGCTCCGACCAGCTTCCGGTGCCGGTGTTCGCGGAGCCGTTGCACGGCGACGCCGATGCCTGGCGGCATTCGAACGACGCTGTGACGTCGCCGTCCGGCGGCTGCCCGCTGCTCGGCCCGTAGGTGTCCGAGAGCTTCATGTGGTGAATCGGGAAGCGCAGCTGATAGAGCCGCCGGAAGACCTGCGTGAGCGGCGCGGCGGCGGCTTTGTTGACGACGACCTGCCCGGTATGCGTCCGCCCGTCGAAGCCGTGGTACGTGACGGTGAGCACGCGGAGCTGCGACAGCGTGACCGGACAGCCGGCATGCCACTGGTGGGCGGACACGACCGCGGACCGGACGGCGGGCGACAGCGGTCGCGCCGACGCGTGGAAGCCCGCGAGCGACGCGCTGCCGACGAGCGCTGCGAGCGCCAGGGATCGCACCCCCGAATGATTCCCGAAACGCGGCATTCCAGTCGCATCAGGCGGTCCGGCTGGGCGCTCGCCAGACCTTGTTCAGCTCGTCCTGGGCGTAGATGACCTCGACCGGCAGGACGAAGACGGCGATGACGTACAGGATGAAGCCGAGGACCGGGCTCGCTTCGCTCGTCACGCCGGCGTTCCGCTGTGCCTCGACGATGCGCTCGAACGTCCTGTACCACGACAGGAACGGCGGCACGATGATCACCCAGCCGATCGTGACGGCGAGCAGCGCGACGATCGGACTCACGTTCACGCCGGCCCCGTCTCGCAGCTCGCGGTTGACCTTGTAGTACCAGACGAGGTAGTAGATCCCGAGCGTCACCAACGACCACACGAAGACGAGGAACGGATTGCGGATCTTGACCGTCGTTCCTCGCACCTGCATCTGCTCAGCCACGGCTCACCTCCGGCAGCTCGATCGGGTTGGGCCAACTACGACTTTGCGTGCTCCTCGAATTGAGGCAGGTCGTCGGTGATCTCGAACCACGATGCCTTGGAGCCGACGAAGATGTGCTTCGTCGGCCGAATGCTGGGAGCGTCGACGAGCGATCCCATGGCGACGTGCACGTAGGCGCCGTTCCGCACGACGGAGAAGAGGAGCGAGCCGCACGCTGCGCACCGCGTGTCGTTCGCGTCTTCTTCTCCCACGATGAGGAGCACATCCCGACCGTCCATGAGCTCGAGCTTCTCCCGCTCGATGCCTGCAAACGCCTTGAACGCGGAGCCGGTCGCGGCCCGGCAACGCGAGCAGTGACAGTTCGAGGCGTAGCGGAACGCGTCGTCGACGCGGTAGCGAACGGCCCCGCACTCGCACCTACCGGCGAGCACGCGGATGGTGGTGCTGTTTTCCGACGACATGATCGCTCTTCCTTTCAGTCCATTCGCCATTTCGGCGCCCTCTTGTCGAGAAAGGCGCGCAACCCCTCCTGGCCTTCGTCGCTCGTCCTCCGTTCGGCGATCCAGCGCGCGGTCTCCGGCCCGTCGGGCCGCTCACGCACGAGCCGCTTCGCCCAGCGAGCCGCGAACGGGCCGGCCGACAGGAGCTCGCCGGCAGTGCGCTCGACGGCGGCGTCGAGATCCTCGGCGACCTCGCTGACGAGGCCGATCCTGAGCGCCGTCTCGGCGTCGAAGCGCTCGCCGCTGACGAAGTACCTTCGCGCGTGCCCGACGCCGATCTTCGCCAGCGCGAACGGAGAGATCACCGCCGGGATGATCCCGAGCTTCACCTCCGAGAACGCGAATACCGTGTCGCGCGCGGAGATCGCGATGTCGGTTGCCGCAACGAGACCCGCGCCCCCACCGAGCGCGTGACCTTGCACGCGCGCGACGACCGGCGCCGGGCACCGGTCGATCGCCTCGAACATCGCCCGCATCGCGTTAGCGTCGGCGACGTTCTCGTCGAACGAGAGCCCCACCGACGACCGCATCCAGTCGAC
>DASSGL010000295.1:0-4855 GCA_035693525.1 Gaiellaceae bacterium
CGACTCGACGACCACACAGTACGTGTCACCCCGTTCCTCGGCGTGATCGGGATGCCGCCGCCCGACCCCGGCCGGCACTCGACCGCTCCGCCGCGGCGGTTCGGTGGCAACGTCGACTGCAAGCTCCTCGGCCCCGGTGCCAGGCTGTACCTGCCGATCCCCGTCGACGGTGCGCTCCTGTCGGCCGGCGACGGCCACGGGGCGCAGGGGGACGGCGAGGTCTCGGGTACCGCCGTCGAGTGTCCGCTCGAACGCGCGCAGCTGACGATCGAGCTCGGGGACGACCTCGATCTGCGCATGCCGGTCGCGCGGTCAGGAGAGGCGTGGGTGGCATTCGGTTTCGACGTCGACCTCGACGTGGCCGCCGGTCTCGCCACCGAGACGATGCTCGATCTGATGCAGCGCGAGCTCGGGATCGATCGGAAGCGCGCGCTCGCACTGGCGAGCGTTGCCGTCGATCACCATGTCACCCAGCTCGTGAACGGCGTGAAAGGCGTGCACGCCGTCCTGCACGACGGAGCGCTCCGATGAGGTCGTTCGTCTGGCGGCGTCTCGACGAGCCTGGGATGGAGATCGCGCGTGTCGACACCTTCGACCGGGCAGAAGGCACGCAGATCGGCGTGACCTACGAGCTGCGCTGGCGACTCGACGGGCCGCGGCTCGAGCTCGAGGTCGTCGGCTCGGAAGCCCACTCGCTCGACCTCGGCGACGCAGACTTCTTCGACGTGTTCGCCTCTCCGTTCTTCAACTCGCTGCCCGTGATGCGCGACGGCCTGCTCGAGGCCGGCCCGCCGCGCGACTACACCATGGAGTTCGTCGAGGTGCCGTCGCTTCGCACGAGGCGCTCGGCGCAGCGCTACACGCCGAGGGGCGACCGGGTCGTCGGCTACGCGTCGGGCGATTTCGCGGCCGACATAGAGTTCGACGCCGACGGCTTCGTCGTGCGGTACGACGGCTTCCTGGAGCGAGTGGACTGATGGCGTACGAGTTCAAGCTGCCGGATCTCGGCGAGGGCCTCACCGAAGGCGAGATTGCGCGCTGGCTCGTCGGCGAGGGCCAGGAGATCGCAGAGGACGACCCGCTCGTCGAGATCGCGACCGACAAGACGACGGTCGAGATTCCCTCGCCGGCGGCGGGCGTCGTGTCTCGGATCCTCGTCGGCGAGGGCGAGGTGGTGCCGGTTGGAACGCTGCTCGTGGTGATCGACGGGGCAAAAGCGGTGTCAGGCACGCCTTCGGCGAGCCAGACACCAGAGACCGGTCGAGCGACAGCGCCTTCGGCGAGCCAGACACCGGTGCGGGCGACACCGCTCGTGCGGCGCGTCGCGCAAGAGCTCGGCGTCGAGCTCGCGACCCTGACGGGCACGGGCCCTCAGGGGCGGATCACGGAGGAGGACGTTCGGGGCGCGGTCTCGCAGGAGACGGCTGAGCGGCGGACGCCGATCCGCGGGGTCAAGCGACAGATGTTCGAGCACCTCTCGCGTGCGCACGCGGAGATCGCGCCGGTGACGTGGGTCGAGGAGTGCGACCTCACGGGCGTCGACCTGAAGCTCCTCGTGCCGCTGACGCTTCGGGCCGTCGCGGCGTCGCTGCAGGAGTTCCCCGAGCTGAACGCGCGCATCGACGGCGGCGACCTCGTCTACCTCGAGCGCTACGACCTCGGCGTCGCCGTCCAGACCGACGAGGGGCTCGTCGTCCCGGTCGTCCGCGACTGCGACTCGCGATCCCTCGAGGAGCTCGACGCGGACGTGAAGCGCCTCGCCGAGGCGGCACACGCCGGCACGCTCGCGCCCGAGGAGCTCCGCGGCGGGACGTTCACTGTCACGAGCGCGGGCAAGTCCGCCGGCCTCTTCACGACCCCGCTCGTCAATCACCCGCAGGTCGCGATCCTCGGGATCCACCGAATCGCCGAGCGCCCCACAGCTCGCGAAGGCGAGGTGGCCATCCGGCGGATGGGCAACATCTCGGTCACCTTCGACCACCGCGTGATCGACGGCACCCGGGCGGCCGGCTTCGGGCTCGCCGTGATCCACCGGCTCCAAGGGGACTGACCCGGAGTACCCTGCCCTTCGTGGGTGCCTGGTACTGGATCGGAGTCTGCGTCGGCCTCGGTGCCGCCGCAGGCGTGCTCGTCGCCGGTTTCTCCGCGCGCGTGGTCATCGTCGCCGCGGCGCTCGCGACCGCCGCCGGGTTCGGGATCGGCGTCGGGATCGACGCGTGGCAGCCGGGCGGTGTCGCCGACTGGATCGGCGGCGCGATCGGCGGTCTCGCCGGTGCCCTCGGAGCCGTCGTCGTCGTGCGCGGCGCGCTCCGGCGAGGCGGGACGGCCGGCGGTACCGCTGCGCTCGTAGCCGGTGCGGCGCTCGTGGCCGCAGGCCTCGCGTTCGTGCCGGTCGTGGGCTATCTCGAGGCCCTCTTTCTCCCGGTGCTCGCGGCGAGGCTTCGCCGACGTGCGCCGGAGCGGTACGCAGGGCTCCGCACGCTCGCGAAGTAGCGCGGGAAGGTGGCCGCGAAGAAGCTCGTCCTCATCGTCGTCGACGGCATGACGCCCGCCGCGTTCGAACGCGCCGTCGAGAGCGGGCGGGCGCCGGCGCTCACCTTCCTCGCGGAGAACGGGACGTACAGCCGCGCGGCCTCGGTGTTCCCCTCGCTGACTCCGGTGTGCCTGTCGTCGATCGCGACCGGCGCGGATCCCGACGTCCACCGAATCCCTCACCTCGTCTGGTGGCACCGCGACGAGCGGCGCATCGTCGAGTACGGGTCGTCGTTCGCCGCCCTCCGCGCGGCGGGCATGGCGCAGGCGATCACCGACACGATCTTCAACATGAACCAGCGCCATCTCGGCGCCGACGCGGTCACGCTGTACGAGGCGCTCGAGGACGAAGGCCTCGTCACCGCCGCGGTCAACATCACGTGCTACCGCGGGCGAAACAAGCACCTGCCGACCCTCCCGTGGGTGACGAAGGCCGCGTACGGGCCCAAGCGCTTCTTCTACTACAGCCTCTTCGAGTCGGACGCGACGGGTGCACCGCTGGCCGTCCGCAACCGTGCTGCGGGCTCGATCGACGCATACGCCGCGGCCGTCGGGCGGTGGCTCGTGACTCGGGACGGCTTCGACTTTCTCGCCTACTACCTCGCGGACTTCGATTTCGCGTCGCACGCGGTCGGGCCGCTCGCCGCCGAGGACGTCGCGCTCGAGCGCACGGACGCGGCGATCCAGGCGCTGCTCGACGCGGCGGGCGGACCGGACGCATTTCTGGAGCGCTACGCCCTGATTCTCCACTCGGACCACGGCCAGTCGACGGTCGAGCGGGCGGCGCGGCTCGAGCGTTCGCTCTCGGCCCGCGAGGACGACATCGTCGTCGCCGCGTCGAATCGCGCCGGCCAGATCTATCTCCTGCCGGATGCACGTGTCGACGCGGAGACGGTTGCCCGCAAGCTCGACGACGACGAGGCGGTCGAGGTCACGCTGCGCCGCGAGGACGGGGTGGCGGTGGCGCGGCGTGAGGGCGAGGAGCTGCGCTTCCGCCCTGCCGGCGGCGACTGGGAGACGAGCGGCGACGCGTCGATCCTCGATCAACCCGACGCGCTGCACCGCAGCTGGTCGGCGCTCGCGAATCCAAACGCGGGCGAGGTGCTGGTCTCGGCGGCCCCGGGCTGGGAGTTCGCAGACCTCGGCGGCCGGCACCATGCCGGAGGCGGTAGCCACGGATCGCTCGTCGAGGAGGATTCCGTCGTGCCGGTCCTGACGATCGGCCTCGACGCCGCACCCGCACGCATTACCGACGTGATGCCGGCGGCACTTGCGCATTTCGGGGTCGAGGCGCCGTTCTACGTGGAGCGACGGCAGCGTGTTGGCTGACCGCGTCTCGATGGTCGAACGCCAGCTGAGCGCGCGCGGCATCCGCGACACGCGCGTGCTCGAGGCGATGCGGCGGGTCCCGCGCGAGCTCTTCGTCCCGCCGCAGTTGCGGAACGAGGCGTACGAAGACGTCGCGCTGCCGATCGGCTTCGGTCAGACGATCTCGCAGCCGTACATGGTCGCGCGGATCTGCGCCGAGCTCGGGCTGCGCGGAGGCGAGCGCGTCCTGGACGTGGGCACCGGATCCGGCTATCAGGCCGCGGTGCTCGGCGAGCTCGCCGGCGAGGTCCATTCGATCGAGCTCGTCCCCGAGCTCGCCGCCAGGGCCGAGTCGGCGCTCACCGCCGCAGGTTACGCCGACCGCGTCCACGTCCATGTCGGGGACGGGACGAGAGGGCTGCCGGAGCATGCGCCGTTTGCCGCAATCGCGGTCGCCGCCGCGGCGCCCGCCCTGCCTGCGACGCTCTACGACCAGCTCGAGCTCCGCGGGCGGCTCGTCGTCCCGGTCGGCGGGCGGCACGAGCAGCTCCTCCAGGTCGTCGTTCGCTCACCCGAGGGGCCGGCCGTCCTGCGCACGGTCCCCTGCCGCTTCGTGCCGCTGCTCGGCGAGGAGGGGTTTGCGCAGCGTCCGTCCGGTTAGACACGATGGAGCTGTGAGCAACCCCCTCCTCGCGGCCGCGACGCTCCAGCTCCCAGTGCGCTTGCACGGAATCCAGCTCGGGCGGCCGACGGACCTCCTCCTCGACACGGGCGCCTGGCGGGCGCTCGGCTTCGTCGTGCGGTGCGGAGACGACTCGGTCCGGTTCCTCCCGTATGCCGCGTGCCAGCCGCTCGAGGAGGAGATCGCGGTCGGATCGGCGCTGATGCTCCTCGAGGACGTCGGCTTCTACCAGAAGCGCGGCGTCTCGTACCGGTCGCTGCTCGACGGCGACGTGATCGGCGGCGGCGTCCTGCGCGACGTCGTTCTCGGCCAGGGCGGAAAGGTCACCGAGCT
>DASSGL010000296.1:0-12906 GCA_035693525.1 Gaiellaceae bacterium
GGGATCAAGCTCGCCGGCTGCGACGTCGTCGAGGTCTCGCCGCCCTACGACGGGCCAGGAAGCGTGACGGCGCTCGCGGCCGCGAACGTGTTGTACGAGCTGCTCTCGCTGCGCGCCGTCGCGTGAGGTGAGCTCAGTAGCCGCCCTTGCCGCCGCAGGCGGTGAGCAGGGCGAGCACCGTCAGAGCTACCGGAAGTGCGAGCAGGAGGATTCGCATGCCGGTAGTACGGACGAGCGCCTATCTCGGTTTTCGTGGCCCAACGACCGCAACCTGACTGAAGTCAGGTTGCGGAAATTGTTTTCGCCGGTTTCAGCTCGTCGCCGAACCGCGCGCGCTGCACGAACTGCCCGATCCCCGGCGTCCCAATGAGCTCGTCGTTCTCGACGAGAACGTGACCGCGCAGCAGCACGACCTCGGGCGAGCCGGTGACCTGCGTTCCCTCGAAGAGGTTGTAGTCCGCCTTCGAGTGGTGCGTCGCCGCCGAGATCGTCACCTGCTTCTCCGGGTCGAAGACGACGAGGTCAGCGTCGGACCCGACCGCGATGGTGCCTTTCCGCGGGTAGAGGCCGAAGAGCTTCGCCGGGTTCGTCGCGAGCAGCTCGACCATCCGGTTCAACGAGAGCCGACGGCCGCGGACGCCGAACTCGTGGATCATCTGCAGCCGGTTCTCGAGGCCGGGGCCGCCGTTCGGGATCTTCGAGAAGTCGTCCTTGCCGAGCGTCTTCTGCCCGTCCCAGAGGAAGGCGCAGTGGTCGGTCGAGATGGCGGACAGCGCGTCCGTGCGGACGGCGTTCCAGAGGATGTCGTGGTTCGACTTGTCGCGCACCGGCGGTGAGTAGACGTACTTCGCACCCTCGAAGTCCGGCTTTGCGATGTCGTCGAGCGAGTTGAAGAAGTACTGCGTGCACGTCTCGCCCCACACGTTCCAGCCGAGCTCGCGAGCGCGCGCGATCGGCTCGACCGCCTCCTTACAGGTGACGTGAACGACGTAGAGCGGCGCGCCGGCGAGGTGCGCGAGCTGGATCGCGCGGTTCGTCGCCTCGCCTTCCGCCTCGGGCGGCCGCGTGAGTGCGTGGTAGAGCGGTTCGGTGTTCCCGGCCTCGAGGGCCTGGCGCACGAGCACGTCGATCACGTCGCCGTTCTCAGCGTGCACCATCACCAGGGCCCCGGTCTTCGCGGCGACCTCCATCGTGCGGAAGAGCGTCTCGTCGTCGACCATCAGCGCGCCCTTGTACGCCATGAAGAGCTTGTATGAGGTGACCCCCTGGTCCGGCAGCGTCTCGAGGTCCTCCAGCGTGCCGCCTTCCTCCAGGTCGGTGACCGCCATGTGGTAGCCCATGTCGATCACCTGCTTGCCGTTGGCCTTCGCGCGCCAGTCCTCGAGCGCGGCGGCGAACGTCTGGCCGCGGGCCTGAATCACGAAGTCGACGTGGCAGGTCGTACCGCCGAAGGCCGCCGAGGTCTGGCCAGATTCGACGTCGTCGATCGTCACGGTGCCGCCGAACGGCATGTCGAGATGCGTGTGCGGGTCGACACACCCGGGCAGCACGTACTTGCCCGCCGCCTCGATCACCTTGTCGGCCGCCATGTCGAGTGATTCGCCGATCAGCGTGATCGACTCGTCCTCGGCGTAGAGATCCGCGACGTAGTCGTCGGCGGCGGTGACGATGCGACCGCCGCGAATCAGAACCGACATCTCTCTGCTCCCTCCTCGAAGCCAGGTTGCGAGCGCCGCTTGCGCGGCGCTCGCAACTGAGGACTTACTTGCCGCCCGCCGTTACCTTCACGCCGATCGCCTTGTAGCTCGTGCCGTTCACGTCGATGCCCTTCACCTTCTCCTTCAGGTACGAGAGCGCCGACTTCGCGAGGGTCGCGTCGTAGGCCTGGGCGCTCGCCGGCTTCTTGATCACCTTGTACTTGAGTGCGATGGCCGCGGTCCGCTTGAACGCCGCCGGATCCATGACGCCGATGCCCTTCGCGTTCGGCCAGATGAGCTTGTTGATCTCGTTCATCTGCCACAACTGATGGCCCCGCCCGAGCGTCGGGCCGTTCGAGAGCACGATCCTCGTGCACGCGGCCACGTGGTCACGGCAGTAGATCCAGCCACGGTCGGACGCCGCGATGAAACGCATCGCGACATCGCGGTTCGCCGTGATCCAGTCGGCGTTCGCGAAGAGTCCGTCCTCGAGCATCCCGGTGCCCTCGTTCTGGAGCTTGAAGACGTTCAGGTCCTTGAGCGTGTACAGCGTGCCCGTGCTCGGGTTCTTCGTCTCGAGCACCTGGGCGAGCTCGTTGTACGTCATCGCCGCGGCGGCGTCGATCTTCCGCTGCAGGAACGCGTTCATGTCGAACGGTTGGTTGAAGATCTTGACGCCCTTGTTCTGCTGCGGATCCATGCCGTGCTTCGTCAGCGCGGCATAGAGCTCGAACTGGTTGCCGCAGCACCAGACGCCGACCGTCTTGTTGCGCATCTTGGCGATCGAGTTGATGCCGCTGTTCTTCCACGTCAGCTCGGTCATGCCCGATCGCGCGAACATCTGTGCGATGTTCACGAGGTTCGTGCCCGTGTCCCGAGTTGCGAGGAGGCTCGGCAGCCAGTCGAGGCCGATGTCGGCCTGCCCGCTTGCGACGACCTGCTCCGGCGTGATGCTCGGGCCGCCGACCTTGATGTTCACGTCGAGGCCGAAGTTCTTGTAATAGCCCAGCGCCTTCGCCGCGTAGTACCCGGCGAACTGCGACTGGGTGACCCATTTGAGCTGGAGCGTGACGCTGTCGAGCTTCGCGGCCTTCGGCTGCGCCTTTGCGGAGCCGAGCCCTGCCCACAGCGAGACTGCGATCGCAACGATCGCGACCGCGATCCCCAGCACGCGCTTACGACCCATCCACTTGCCCCTTTCTTCGTGTGCTTCTTGTCAGCTGCCTGCCCCCTCTATCCGCGGCTGCCAGCGCATCGCGAACCGTTCGCACAGCGCAACCGCGAGATAGAACCCGATGCCGAAGATGCAGGCGATCACGATCTCCGCCCACGCCTTCTCGAACTGGAAGAGCGATGCGTCCTGGTTGATGTTGGCTCCGAGCGAGTCGAGCGAGCCCCCGTAGTACTCGCCCACGATTGCGCCGATCATCGCGAGCACGCTCGCGACTCGCAGCGCGGTGAACAGGAATGGCAGCGCGGTCGGGACGCGCACGAGCCGGAAGATCGTGAGCTCGCCGACCGCATACGACCGCATCAGCTCGAGCTGCTCCGGCTTGACGGAGCGCAGTCCGCGTACGACGTTCACGAACACCGGGAAGAAACAGAGAACCGCTGCGATCACCATCTTCGAGGTCTTGGTCAGGGGATCGAACCACGCGTTCGTGATCGGTGCGAACGCGATGATCGGAATCGCGTTCGCAGCGATCGCGTACGGCATCAGTGCATTGCCGAGCAGGTTCCACCGCGCGACGACGACGGCAAACAGGATTGCGACGCTGCAGCCGATTGCGAAGCCGCCGAGCGCCTCCTGGAACGTGAACCAGCCCGCGTGCCAGAGCGTCGACTGGTTGTCGCGGAAGGCGGTCCAGATCGCGTCCGGGGCGGGGAGGAGGAAGCGCTTGACGTGGAGCCCCTTGACGATTCCCTCCCAGAGCGCGATCACTCCGACGAGCACGAGAACGGCCGGAAGCCAGTCGCGTGCCCCCTTGCCGATCATCGCGGCGGTGCTACCGCGCGGAAGCGGGACGACCGGAACCGGCGCGACGCTCATGCCGCTCCCTCGGACAGCCCGGTTGCGGCAAGGGGCATCTCGCGGCCGTCCCCCATGTGCAGCGACTCGCGTACCTCGGTCGCGAGCTCGAAGAACCGCGGCTCCTCGCGCGTCGCGGACGTTCGCGGCTGCGGAAGATCGATCGGGATCATCTTCGAGATCCGGCCGGGGCGGGGCGACATGACGACGACGCGCGTGGAGAGGAACACCGCCTCGGCGATCGAGTGCGTGACGAAGACGATGGTCGAGGCACTCGCCTGCCAGATGCGAAGAAGCTCGCCGTTCAAGCGCTCGCGGGTCATCTCGTCGAGCGCACCGAACGGCTCGTCCATCAGCAGGAGCGCCGGGTCGAAGGAGAGCGCACGCGCGATCGAGACGCGCTGTTGCATGCCGCCGGACAGCTGCCACGGGTAATGCTCGTCGAAGCCACGCAGCTCGACGAGGTCGAGCATCTCGTTGACGCGCTCCTTCCGCCGCTCGCGGTCCCAGCCGGCGAGCTCGAGCGGCAGGGCGATGTTCTTGGCAACGGTGCGCCAGTCGTACAGCACCGCGTCCTGGAAGACGATGCCGTAGTCGTGGTCGCGCCGGGCCTGGCGCGCCGCCTTCCCGTTCACCGTCACCGTCCCCCCTGACGGCTCGATCAGATCGCCGATCACGCGAAGCAGCGTCGACTTGCCGCAGCCGGACGGGCCGATGAGGGAGACGAACTCGCCCTGCTCGATCTCCAGATCGATCCCCTGGAGCGCGGTCGTACCGCCCTTGAACTGCTTCGAGACGCCGGTGACGGTCACCGCCGTCATGCGACGTGCTCCGGAGCGCGGCGCACGACGAGCTTCTCGGCGACGACGACGATCAGGAAGAAGGAGATCCCGAGCGAGGCCGCGATGATGTTCGTCGCCCAGAGGTTCTGCGGCTGGAAGCTGTAGTACTGCGCGAAGTTGAGGATCGCGCCCCCGAGACCACCTGCAATCGAGGACGGAGACTCGCCGATGATCGCGCCGACGATGCTCGCGGTCGCGGAGACCTTCAGCGCGCTGAACAGATATGGGAGCGCGGTCGGGAAGCGGAGTTTCCAGAGCACCGTCCACGACCCGGCCGCGTACGAACGCATGAGCTCGAGCGCGCGATGGTCAGCCGCCTGGAGCCCGCGCAGCGTCGCGATGGCGACCGGGAAGAACGTCAGGTACGAGGCGATCACCGCAACGGAGACCCAGGCCGTCACGTGAACCGACGTGAACCAGATCACGACCATCGGAGCGATGGCAAGGATGGGAACGGTCTGCGAGGCGACGACATACGGGAGGAACCCGCGCTGCAGGACCCGCGAGTGCGCGAGAACTGCCCCGATCGCAAAGCCGCCGACCGCACCCATCGCGAAGCCCAGCGCCGCCTCCTTCGCGGTGAAGAGGGCTGCCCTCAGGAGCGTGACGATGAGCAGCGGCGCCTGCGGGTTCGGGCGCTCGAAGAGCGCCTGCACCATCGAGTGCACGTGCGGCATCGTCGTCGCGTCGACCGTGAACGGTCGCGTCCAGCCGTAGTGGATCCCGAGTGCGCGAAAGCCTTCCCAAAGGCCCCAGAGGAGCACCGCCACGGCGAGCAGGAGCACCGCTCGTTTGCCCGCTCGGTTGACCCCAGCGGCCCGGTCCATGGGCCGCTCAACTGCGACTGACGCCATTCGCTTGGTTCTAACACAGTGGTTAGGCTCGCGCCATGGCACTTGAGCCGCAGCGAACGGTGGCCGAGCTCGAGGAGCTGCGGGCGTTGACAGGAGACGAAAACGGGGCCCAGCGGGTCGCCTGGACAGACACCTGGGAGACGGCGCGCGAGTGGTTGCGCGGCAAGGTCGAGGACACCGGCGCGGTCGAGGAGATCGACCAGGCCGGGAACCAGTGGTTCACGCTCGCGGGCGCCACGGACCGTGCGCTCCTGATCGGCGGTCACATCGACTCGGTGCCGAACGGCGGCTGGCTCGACGGCGCCCTGAACGTCGTGGCCGGCGTCGAGGTCCTGCGCCGGATCGCCTCGGACGGCACGCCGCCGCTCACCGTGAGGCTCGTGAACTGGGCGGACGAAGAGGGCGCGCGCTTCGGCCGCTCGCTCTTCGGCTCGTCCGCGGCGGCAGGATCCATGGCCGACCAGGACGAGCTGCGACACCGGCGAGACGCGGACGGCGTCGCGCTGCCGGACGCGTTGCGCGAGCACGGCGTCGACCTCGACCGCGCGCTCGAGGCACGGTCTCAACTCGCGAACGCTGTCGCATATCTCGAGCTGCACATCGAGCAGGGCCCGGTGCTCGAGTCGCTCGACCTGCCGCTCGGCGTGGTCCTCGGGACGTTCGGCGTCGAGCGCCATCAGGTCACGTGGAAGGGTCAGGCTGCGCATGCGGGCTCGACGCCGATGGACAAGCGCCGCGACGCACTGGCCGGCGCTGCGAAGCTCGCGCTCGAGATCCGCCCGATCGCCGCGGAGGTCGGAAACGGTGCGGTGTGCACCTCCGGCGGAGTCGTCTGCCGCCCGGGAATCGTCACCTCGGTCGTGGAGACGGCTGAGCAGCTGCTCGACCAGCGCCATCTGAACGCCGACGCGCTCGCCCGTCTGCTCGCGCTCGCCAAGGATGCGAGCGAGCGCTTCGCGCGGGAGGAGGACGTCGACGTCGCGTGGGAGCGAATCTGGGCGATCGAGCCGATCCTCTTCGACGATCGGCTGATCGGGCTCGCCGACGAGTCGATCCGCGAGGTAAGCGGCTCGTCGCACCGGTTGCCGAGCGGGCCGCTGCACGACGCTGCAGAGGTCGCGCGCGCCGGCGTGCCGACCGTGATGCTCTTCGTACAGTCGCTGCGCGGGCTCTCGCACACGAAGCTCGAGGACACGAAGCCGGAGCATCTCGAGCTGTCGGTGCAGGCGCTCGACCGTCTGGCATCGAAGACGCTGGCTACGCTGAGCCCATGAGCACTCTCTACGGACAGGAACACGTCAAGCGGTACCGCGAGACCGACGGCGAGGAGGGGTACGTCTGGAAGGAGGGCTCGAAGACCCTCCTGCTGACGACGACCGGCCGCGTGACGGGGCAGGAGACGACGACCCCGCTCATCTTCGGGCTCGACGGCGACAACCCGGTGATCGTGGCGTCGCAAGGCGGCGCGCCGAAGCATCCAGGCTGGTATCGCAACCTGCGCAAGCATCCCGAGGTCGGCGTGCAGATCAAGGGTGAGCGGTTCCGCGCGCGGGCTCGCGACGCCGAAGGTGAGGAGCGGGAGCGGCTCTGGCGGATGATGAACGGCGAGTGGCCGCACTACGCCGAGTACCAGGAGCGGACCGACCGCCGCATCCCGGTCGTCGTGCTCGAGCGGATCTGAGCGCACTCGCTGCCTGCCTGGGCGAGTCGACGACCGCAACCTGCCTGAAGGCAGGTTGCGAGGCTGAGCGCTTCGCTGCCTGCCTTCAGGCAGGCAGCGGTCGTTGCTCTGGCTGGGCGGGTCGACGACTGCAACCTGCCTGAAGGCAGGTTGCGGGGCTGAGTGCCTTCGCTGCCTGCTTTCAAGCAGGCAGCGGTCGTTGCTCCGCTTGGGCGGCTCCGTGCAACCAGGTTGCAACTTCGTTGCAACCTGGTTGCAGCTGTAGGCCTGTCGCGTAGGCTCGGCGGCCGTGGACCGGGTGGGTGGCATCGGCGTCGGCGTCGCCGTCGGTTGGAACATCGCGATCCTCGGCCCGGTCGCGACGCAGCTCTCGCACGCGTACCACGTGAGCCTCACGACGATCGGGCTCTTCGTGACGGTGCAGTTCCTCACCCACATGCTGATGCAGATTCCCGGTGGGCGAGCCGCCGACCGGCTCGGGGCGCGGACGAGCGCGCTGATCGGCCTCGCGCTCATCACCATCGGCAATGCGATCTCCCTACCCGCCGCGGAGCCCTCGCTCGCATTCCTCGGTCGCGCCGTCGTGGGCATCGGCACCGGCTTCGCGTTGGTGAGCGGCAGCGACTACATCCGGGCGCGCGGCGGCTCGCCCGTGATGCAGGGGATCTACGGCGGTGGCTCCGTGCTCGCGCCGGGAGTCGCAGTCGCGCTGATCCCTCACCTCGAGGGCGCCGGGGGCTTCCGTGCCCCGTACCTGAGCGCGATCGCCGTCTCCCTCGTCTGCGCGCTCTTGCTCGGGCTCGCGTCGGCGGTGGAACCGACGGTTCGTCACGCCGGCGAGCGGCTCGACGCAGCCTTCTTCCGCGACCGCCGGCTCTACCGGTACGCCGCGATCCACGCGATGTCCTTCGGCTTCAGCGTCGTCGTCGGCAACTGGGTCGTGACGCTGCTCGAGCACCACGGCGAGACGAAGAGCGCCGCCGCGTTCGCAGGATCGCTCACGCTCCTCCTCGGCTTCTTCACGCGCGTGCTCGGCGGCGCCCTGCTCAGGCACCACTCCGCGCCGAGCTGGGTGGCCGCGAGCCTCGTGATCGGCGGGCTCGGCGCGATCGTGCTCGCGCTGCCGCTGCCGTACGCTGCAATCGTCGTCGTCTCGGGCGTCGTCGGGCTCGCCGCCGGCGTTCCGTTCGCGACCGCGTTCACCGGGGCGGCAGCCGCACGGCCCGACGCTCCGGGCGCGGCGGTCGGTTTCGTGAACGCGTGGGCCTCGCTCGTCATCGTCGCCGGCACGCCGCTCGTCGGGCTCACCTTCTCGCTGCCCGGAGACGGACGCATCGGATTCGTCGCGCTCGGCATCTGCGCTGCGCTCGCGTCGCTCGCGACGCCGCGCGGCTAGCGGAACCCACGCCAACGGGAGATATGCTCGCTGCTTCCCCGAGTGAAGGAGGTCCGATGCTCGGCTTCGGCGTCACCGTCCTGCCCGACCCGCCGTTCTCGCGCTGGCTCGAGCTGATCCAGCTCGCAGAGAAGCACGGCTTCGGCTACGCCTGGACGTACGACTCGCACGTCCTGTGGCAGGAGTCGATCCCGATGCTCGCGGTCGCCGCGCGCGAGACCTCGAAGATCAAGCTCGGCCACTTCGTCACGAACCCGGCGACACGCGATCCGACGGTACTGGCGAGCTCATACGCGACGTTGCACGATCTGTCGAACGGCCGCATGGTGATGGGCGTCGGCCGCGGCGACTCGGCCGTGCGCTACATCGGCCGGCAGCCGATGAAGGTGGCGGAGTTCGAGCGCGCGTGCGCGATGGTCCGCGACTTCATGAACGGCCGAGAGGTCACCTGGAACGACAAGCAGCTCCAGCTCAAATGGGTGCGCGAGGAGCTGCCCGAGATTCCGATGTGGGTCGCCGGCTACGGGCCGAAGGCGCTCGGCGTCGCCGGCCGCGTCGGTGACGGCGTCATCATCCAGCTCGCGGACCCGGAGATCATCACGTGGATCATGGACACCGCCCGCAGGGCGGCCGAGGAGGCGGGCCGTGACCCGTCGCAGCTCAAGTGCATCGTCGGCGCGCCGAGCCACGTCGGGGACGACCTCGCCGATGCGCGCGAGCAGGTGCGCTGGTTCCCGGCCATGGTCTCGAACCACGTCATGGACCTGATCGAGCGCTACGGCGCCGACGGCAGCTCGGTCCCGAAGGCGCTGACCGACTACGTCCAGGCACGGAAGTTCTACGACTACAACGAGCACTCCCGAGTCGGCGCGAAGCACGGCGAATTCGTGACCGACGAGATCTGCGACCGGTTCTGCGTCCTCGGCCCCACCGATCAGATCAAGGCCAAGCTCAAGGAGCTCGAGGACGTCGGCGTCGATCAGTTCAACATCTATCTCATGACGCACGGCCAGGAGATGACGTTGCAGGCATTCGGCGACGAGATCATTCCGGAGTTCGCGGGCGTCGCCGCGTGAAGCTCGGCGTCTTCACCGTCCTCTTCGCGGATCTCCCGTTCGAGGCGATGCTCGATCGCGTCTCCTCGCTCGGCCTCGACGCGGTCGAGCTCGGCACCGGCAACTACCCGGGAAACGCCCATTGCGACCCGGATGTGTTGCTCGGCGACGCCGGGAAGCAACGGGAGTTCCTGGGCGCGATCGAGGAGCGCGGGCTCACGATCAGCGCGCTCAGTTGCCACGGCAATCCGCTTCACCCCGACGAGTCCTTCGCGCGCGCCTCTCACGAGACGTGGCGCAAGACGGCACGACTCGCGGTCGAGCTCGGGGTCGACGTGGTCGTCTGCTTCTCCGGCTGCCCCGGTGACGGGCCGACGGCGACGCGGCCGAACTGGGTGACCTGCGCGTGGCCGCCCGATTACGTCGAGCTCCTCGAGTGGCAGTGGGACGAGCGCGCCGTCCCGTACTGGACGGAGGAGGCGCGGTTCGCGCGCGAGACCGGCCTGACGAAGATCGCGCTCGAGGCTCACCCGGGCTTCCTCGTCTACAACCCGGAGACCGCGTTGCGCCTGCGCGAGGCCGCGGGCGCGGAGATCGGGGTCAACTTCGATCCGAGCCACTTCGTCTGGCAGGGCATCGATCCGCTCGAGGCGGTGCGCGTGCTCGGCCGCGCCGGCGCGATCTTCCACGTCCACGCAAAGGACGTCTATCTCGACCGCGCCAACATCAGCCGTAACGGCGTGCTCGACACGAAGCACTACGGGCGATTCGACGAGCGCTCCTGGTCGTTCCGCAGCGTCGGCTACGGGCAGGACGAGAAGTTCTGGCGCGATTTCCTGAGCGCGCTGCGCATGGTCGGCTACGACGGCGTGCTCAGCATCGAGCACGAGGACGGACTCGCGTCGGTGTCCGAGGGAATCGAGAAGGCGATCACGGTGTTGCGCTCCGCGGTGCTGCGCGAGGCACCGGCTGAGATGTGGTGGGCCTGACATAAGCGTCGTCGACCTGCGCGCACTGCTCGAGATGCGGCAGGCCGCACCGCTCTCGTTCTCCCCGGACGGAAGCACGCTGCTCGTCGGCTCGACGGTGCCCGGAACGCAGCAGCTGTACGAGCTGCCGGTGCGCGGGGGCGAGCTCGAGCAGCTGACCGACGAGCCCGAGCCCGTCTCCGGCGTCTACCTCCCGGACGGGCGCATCCTCGTGGAGGTCGACGAGGGCGGCAACGAGCGCACTCAGCTGTACGTCCTTGCCCGCGGGGAGCTCGAGCCGCTCGTCGTCGATCCGCGCTTCATCCACCGCACGCCGGCCGCGGGCGGCTCGACGCTCGCGTATTCGACGAACCGGCGGAACGGCGTCGACTTCGACATCGTCGTGCGAAGCCTCGACTCAGGCGAGGAGCGGGCGTTCGAGCTCGGCGGCAACTGCAGCGTCGCGGCGGTCTCCTTCGACGGTCGCTTCGTCGCGGTCGACCGTGTCGGCGAGCGGAGCGGCGACAACGACATCTATCTCTGCGATGTCGTGACCGGCGCCGTGAGCCACGTGACGCCGCACGACGAGCCGGCCGAGTTCTATTTTCCCGTCTGGCTCGGCGAGTCGCTCGTGCTCGCGACCAACGACCGGCGCGACACGTTCGCGATCGCCCGTGACGGCGTCGTCGTCCACGAGTCGGCGTGGGATCTCGCCTGCGCCGGCGACGATGCCGGTCGCAGCCTGCTCGTGCACGAGAACGAGGACGGCTATTCGCGACTGACGCTGCTCGACCCGACGACCTTCTCCGTGCGTAAGGAGGTACCGCTGCCGGGGCGAGGTGTCGTCGAGCATCCGGTGCTCTCCGTCGACGGATCGCTCCTCGCCTTCTCGTTCTCGAGCCCGGTCGAGCCGCACGACGTCTACCTGTACGACCTCGATGGGCGTGAGCTGACCCGTCTGACCCACAGCCCGAGCGACGTGGATCCCGTGACGCTGCGCGAGCCGACGCTGCACCGCTTCGAGAGCTTCGACGGCGAGTCGGTGCCCGTGTTCCTGTTCGAGCCGGAGGGCGAGGGACCGTTTCCCGTGGTCGTGACCGTGCACGGCGGGCCAGAGGCGCAGTGGCTGCCGTGGTTCGCGCCGAGCTACGCGCCGCTGACGCAGTACCTCGTCTCGAGCGGCTATGCCGTCGCCGCGCCGAACGTGCGCGGCTCGACGGGATACGGCAAGCGCTACGAGCACCTGGACGACATCGGGCAGCGGCTCGACTCCGTCCGCGATCTTGCTTCGCTCCACGAGTGGCTCGACGCGCGGCCGACGATCGACGGCTCGCGTGCCGCCGTGTACGGGCGCTCGTACGGCGGCTACATGGTGCTCGCCGCGCTCGCCTTCCAGCCGGAGCTGTGGGCGGCCGGCATCGACTGCGTCGGCATCTCGAGCCTCGTCACGTTCCTCGAGAACACCTCGGCCTACCGGCGCGCCGCCCGTGAGCGCGAGTACGGCTCCCTCGAGCACGACCGCGAGTTTCTCGTCGAGGCGTCGCCGATGACCCACATCGACGCGATCCGGGCGCCGCTCTTCATCCAGCACGGCCGCAACGACCCGCGCGTCCCGGTCTCGGAGTCCGAGCACATCCACGCCGTCCTCGTCGAGAAGGGCGTCCCGTGCGAGCTCCTCATCTTCGAGGACGAGGGCCACATGATCTCGAAGCTCGTGAACCGGATCGAGACGTTCACGCGCGCCGTGGCGTTCCTCGACCGGGTCCTCGCCGCCTAGCTCGGTACGATGCCGGTTTCCGGGCGCCTTGGCCGAGTGGTTAGGCAGCGGCCTGCAAAGCCGTTTACAGCGGTTCGACTCCGCTAGGCGCCTCTTTCGGAGTCCGACGGATGGAGGAGATCGCACCAGGCATCTGGCGTTGGACGGCACCGCACCCCGAGTGGCAGCCGGACGTCGAATGGGGGCGCGAGGTCGCGAGCTTCGCGTTGGCCGTCGACGAGACGCTCGTGCTCGTCGACCCGCTCGTGCCCGACGGCGTCTGGCCGCGGCTCGACGAGCTGGCCGAGGAGCGCGCGACCGTCGCGGCGCTGATCACGGTCCCGTACCACGTGCGCAGCAGCGACGACGTCGTCGAGCGGTACGGAGCGAAGGCGAGCGTGTGGGGCCACCCTGCGGCGGCGAAGCGCATGCGCCACCGCTCCCTCCTGCGGCCGATCGAGCCGGGCGCGCCGCTACCGGGAAGGGCCGAGGCGTTCGTCATCGGCAGCCCCCGTCGGCAGGAAATGCCGATCTGGTTCCCGTCGCACCGCGCGCTCGCGTTCGGCGACGCGGTCGTCGGCGTCGACGGGACGCTCCGGGTCTGGATCTGGGAGGTGACGGACACCGA
>DASSGL010000297.1:0-10837 GCA_035693525.1 Gaiellaceae bacterium
ACCTCGTTCATGGGAGCCGCGTTCGGGTGGTCGGGCTCGGTCGGGACGAGCTCCGGAAAGGCAAGCGCGCCGGCCTTCGACTCCGGCGTCGGAAACGGCGCGTCATAGGCCGCCCGGACGTCCTCGGCGAGCCCGTGTGCCGTTCCGGAGGCGACGAGCCTGCCCATGTCGAGGGCACCGCCTTGCGCACGTACCGCCGCCCGGAAGCGCAGCCACGTCTCGCTCGGCGCGGCGCCGGCACCGATGCCCGTGTTGAGGATCACGAGCCGGTCGACTCGAGCTTCGTGCTCGACCGCCACGCGCAGGCCGATCGGGCCTCCCCAGTCGTGGACGACGAGCGTCAGCGCGCGCAGGTCGAGCTCCTCGACGAGACGCGCGATCGATCGCACGTGGTTTTCGTACGTGTACCACGTTGGATCGGCAGGCTTGTCCGAGCGCCCGAACCCGATCAGGTCGGGCGCGAGCACGCGGCCCGGAAGCTGCGGCACGATCTTCCGCCAGAGAAACGACCACGTCGGCTCGCCGTGCAGAAGGAGAACCGGGTCGCCGCTGCCCTCGTCGACGTAGTGCATCCCGAGACCGTCGACATCGAGGCGATGCGACGCGAAGGGATAGTCGGGGAGGACGGCGATCCGCGTATCTTCGCCGCATGCGCACGCTGACGTGGCGTCAGGTCTACGCGAGGCGGCTCGAGGCTTCGCACCTCGTGAACCGTTCACCTCGTGCGCGTCTGCTCGAGGTCGTAGGCGACGTCTGCGGCGTCCACGCGCAACTGGAGACCGGCGCGGAGCTCGCGGTCTCGGCGAGGGTCGACGACGTCACCCGGGACGAGGTGCGAGAGCTTCTCCGGGAGCGGCGCACGCTCGCGAAGGCGAGCACGATTCGCGGCACGCTCCACCTCCATCCGGCCGGCACTCTGGAAGTCGCTGCAGGTCGTGCGCAGTCGCTGGCGCGAGCAAGACTGGCTCGACTGGCAAGGCCTGACGCTCGCAGAGGCGGAGAGGCTTCGTGCGCGCGTGCTCGACCTGCTCTCCGACGGCGAGCCGCGCACGCGCGCTGACATCGGCAGCGCCGTCGGGGGCCGCCTCGGCGAGCACCTCGGCGCCGACTCGTGGGGGCACTATCTGTCGCCGGCAGCCGATCTTCTCTGTCACGGGCCGCCGCGAGGACGCAGCGTCACCTTCGTGCGGTGTGATCGCTGGATCCCCGGCTGGAAGGTCGCTGATGCAGAGGTCGCGCTCCGTGTGATCTGCCGCCGCTATCTCGACGCGTATGGACCGGTGCGGCGCGAGGAGCTCGAGCACTGGCTCGCGACGCCCCCGCCGGCCACCCTCTTCGACGAGCTCGAGGAGGTCGACGTCGAGGGCTTCCGTACCTTCGTCCTCCCGGACACCCGATTCCCCGCCCTCCGCGCGGTGTGCGCCTGCTCTGGCACTACGACGTCTACGTGATCGCCTGCCACCCTCGCGACCACCTCATCCCTGACGAGAAGGAGCGCATCTTCCTTCGCGGTGCAGGCCCGAGCCCGGCGCTCCTCGTGGACGGACGCGTCGCGGGCGTGTGGACGCGGAAGACGCGCGGCCGCCGCATGGAGATTCGCGTCGAGCCGTTCCGGCGGCTGACCCCGGACAGCGCCGCGAGCTGGCCGGCGAGGCAGCACGTGTCGCCCGAACCTACGAAGCTGAGGCGGAGCTCGTCTCGTGTAGAGCGCTGCCCGAGGAATCTTTCCTCGCGTTTCCGGGCACTGTCTCCCGATCACCGAGACGCGCGAGATCACGGAGGTCCACGAGCCCCCGCCACCGCCGCCGCCCGGCAGGGGGGTTTGGCCGTGGCTCGCTCTGCTCGGCATCGCCGCTGCGGTCGGGCTCGTCATCGTCCTCGTCGTCGCGAACCGCGGTCCGTCTCGTGCAGCGGCGGTTCCGGGAGTCTTGGGGCTGCGGCCGGCGCAGGCGATCGAGCGCTTGACCGGCGCGGGCTTCGACGTGCGCGCCGTCGTCGGGCCGGGCTCGGCGCCCCGTGGAGTCGTCGCCGCGCAAAGCCCTCCGGCCGGCTCGAGGCACGACAAGGGATCGACGGTTCAGCTCCGCATCTCGAACGGACGAAGCGTGCACACCGTGACCACCAAGACAGGCACCACGACGAGTACCCGGACGACCGCGCCGGCCTCGCAGGCGGAGGTGCCGGATGTGACCGGGCAGGACGCGCCCACAGGGGCGGGAAGCGTGGAGGCGGCCGGCTTCGTGGCCGAGACGGCCCCGATCACCGCTCCCGGGCCGGCGGGATCGATCGTTCGGCAGGAGCCTTCCGGGGGAGCCTCGGCGAATGCAGGCGGCGTCGTGCGGCTCTCCGTGGCCGCCGGGGCGAGCCGTCCCCCCAAGCAGGTGCCGAGCGTGAGCGGCGCAAAAGCGGGCACGGCCCGCGCAGCGCTCCTCGGCGCCGGTCTCACCGTCCGAACCGAGTACCGTCGTGCGCCTGCGCCGGAGCGCGGCGTCGTGCTCTCGCAGAGCCCGAGCGCCGGCCGGTCGGTGCCCGCCTACACGCAGGTGACGGTCGTCGTCGGCGACTGAGCCCCTGCAAGCAGGTTGCACCTCACGGCGTCAGGCTGCGCGCCGCAGCGGGCTGAGGCGCCGCAGCTCGACGAGCGGCGAGCCGCCGCGGAGCTGTAGAGCGGCTAGAGCGGTCGCCGCGAGCCCGACCACCCCGGCGACGGCAAAGGCGAGCTCGGTCCCGCCGCGCGCACACAGCCAGCCGGTGAGCAGCCCGCCCAGTGGGCCCGTGCCGTTGAACGCGTAGAAGTAGAGCCCGATGATGCGGCCGCGCAGGGGGTCGGGCGCTCCGAGCTGCATCGACGTGTTCGAGTTCGCAGACCACGCCGCAAAGCCGACTCCGATGAAGAAGAGCAGCACGGCGGCGAGCGCGACCCCGTGCACGGGGGCCAGCAGGAACTCCGAGCCGGTGAAGACGAGCGCGCCGACGATCATCACCTTGGCCGACGCGCGCCCGAGCGAAGCCGCCGTCAGTGCCCCGACGAGGGCGCCGGCCCCGAAGACCGCGGAGAGCAACCCGTAGACGACCGCGTCGGCGTGCAGCGTCTGGTCGGCGAGCACCGGCAACGTGACGTTGAAGTTGAAGCAGAACGTGCTGAGCATGACGGTCAGCCCGAGGAGGATGAGCATGCGCCTCTGTCCTCGCACGTAGGCGAGGCCTTCGCGCGTGCCGCGCAGGATCGACGGTCGCTCGAACTGCTCGAGCGCGAAGAAGTCGCGCGTCCGCATCGCGAAGAGCCCGATCAGCACCGCGAGGAAGCTGATCGCATTGACGAGGAAGCAGATTCCCGCACCGCCGAGGCCGTACACGATCCCCGCCGCCGCCGGGCCGACGATCCGTGAGGCGTTGAACACGCTCGAGTTGAGCGCGATCGCGTTCGGCAGCGCCTCGCGCCCGACCATCCGGTACGTCAGCTGCTGGCGCGACGGAACGTCGAGGACGAGGACGAGGCCGGCGAGGAATGCGATCGTGTCCAGCATCCACGGCCGCGCGAAGCCGCCGAACGCGATCCACGTCAGCGCGCTCGCGGTGACGAGCTGCGAGACCTGCGTCGTGATCACGAGCCGGCGCGCGTCGAGGCGGTCCGTGATCACGCCCGCGAAGAGGCCGAAGAGCGTGAACGGCAGGAAGGACGCGAGCGCGAGCAGGCCGACCGCGACCGGATCGTGGGTCAGCTGGAGCAGGAACCAGCCGAGCGCGAAGCGCTGCATCCACGAGCCGACCTGTGAGACGGCCTGGCCTGCGAAGAAGAGCCGGTAGTTGCGGTAGCGAAGGCTCGAGAAGGTGCGCCTCAGGGGAGCACCCCGTTCCCGAGGAGCCGTGAGAGCGGCTCGACCGCAGCCTCGACCGCTGCCAGCTCGGCGGCGTCGAGTGCGCCGAGCCGGGAGGCCAGCCACGCCGTACGCCGTGAGCGCACCCGCCGGAGAACACGCTTGCCCTCGTCGGTCAGCGTCAGGCCCACCCGGCGGCGGTCGTTCGGGCTCGGAGTGCGCGTGACGAGGCCGTCGCGCTCGAGCCGGTCGACGTGATTCGACATCGCGGGCGCGGAGACGCGCTCGCGGGCGGCGAGCTCGTTGACGCCGATCCCCGGGGAGTACTTGATCTCCACGAGTAGCGACACCTGCTCCGGCGAGACGCCGGCCTCTCGAGCTTCACGTCGCAGCTCGCGACCGACGCGCAGCAGCACGGGCCGGAGCCGGTCGGCGACGGCCAGGGTGTCGATTCCGGTGCGGGCTAGATCGTTAACACAGTTAACGATAGCTGAAGCGGGCGGTCAGCCGTCAGGCCACGGGCCGCCGAGCCCGGGCGTCGTGGCGTCTGTTGCGTGCACGCCCTCGAGCGGCGGCTCCTCCAGCACAGGTCCCCGTGCGAAGTAGCGCCGGCGCACGGTCAGGAAGGCCAGCACGAGCGCCGACGCGAGGGCGAGGGCAATCGTCCAATGGGACAGGCTGACCGCCGTGTCTCGCGCCATGAGCTCCCATTGGCCGCGGTCGAACTTGTTCGACGCAGCGTTCGAGGCCGGGATCAGGTCGACGCCGACGGGGAAACGGGCCGTGTGGTGCCGAGTCCACTTGTCGATGTCGTGTACGACCGCGATCGCGAGCACGATCGCGGCGGCGCAGGGAACGTAGAAGCCGAACGGGAGCCGCACGGCGACGAGACCGACCACGCAGAGGACGAGCGGAGGGACGAGCGCCCACAGCCAGATCGAGGCGACGTTTGCGGCCGTCGGGTCGTGCCAGGTGATGAGCAGCCCGTGCTTGCCGCCCTTCCAGGCGATCGTATGGGGCTTCTCGAGCGCGAGGGTCGCCGCCATGAGCGACGAGAAGAAGAGCGGAATCGAGATGAACGCCGCGATGGCGAGCGGGGCGCGCGACCGGCCGCGCGGGAAGAGAAGCCTCATCCCATCCTCCCGCCCGCAAGCACGCGCGCGAGGAACTCGCGCGTCCGCGGCTCGCGCGGCTCGGTGAAGATCTGCTCCGGCTGTCCCTCCTCGAGGATCTTGCCGCCGTCGAGGAAGCACACCTTGTCCGCGACCTCTCTCGCGAACCCCATCTCGTGCGTTGCGAGGATCATCGTCATCCCCGAGTCGGCGAGCTCGCGCACCAGGTTCAGCACGTCCGAGACGAGCTGCGGGTCGAGTGCGCTCGTGACCTCGTCCAGCAGCATCAGCTTCGGCTGCATCGCGAGTGCGCGCACGATCGCGACCCGCTGCTGCTGGCCGCCGCTCAAGCGGTCGGGGTATTCGTCCGCCTTGGACTCGAGGCCGATGCGGGAGAGAAGCGCGCGCGCCTGCCATTCGGCCTCGTCGCGAGGCACGCGCCGGGCCTTGCGCGGCGCGAGCATCACGTTCTGCAGCACGGTCATGTGCGGGAAGAGGTTGAACGCCTGGAAGACGATCCCGATCTTCTTCCGAAGCGCATTCACGTCGACCCTGCCGTGCGTCAGCTGCTGGCCGTCGACGTAGATCTCGCCCTCCTCGACGCGTTCGAGCATGTTGAGACAGCGGAGGAGCGTCGACTTGCCGGAGCCCGACGCGCCGATGAGGCAGACGACGTCGTGCTCGGGGACCTCGAGCGAGACCTGGTCCAGCACCTGAAGGTCGCCGAACCACTTCGAGACGCCTCGAACCTGGACGAACGGTGTCGTCCCGTTCCCGTCCATGCTCAAAACGCCTGCGCGCGCTCGCGCCGTTCCCGCTGCGCGACGAGATAGTCCGTGAACCGTGCGAGCGGGATCGTGATCAGGATGAAGAAGACCGCGGCGACGAGGTAGGACGGGAAGTCGCCATTCTGCGTCGAGAACTGCTGTGCGAGCGATGCGGCCTCGGTGACGCCGATGACGTAGACGATCGAGGTGTCCTTCTGCAGCCCGACGAAGTCGTTCAGGAGCGGCGGGATCACCCGGCGGACGGCCTGGGGGATGATGACGTACCGCATCGTCTGCGCGTACGACAGTCCGAGCGACCGAGCGGCCGCGCGTTGGCTCGCGTGCACCGATTCGATGCCGGCGCGATAGACCTCGGTCACGTACGCCGTGTAGACGACCGTCAGGGTGATGATCCCGTACGTCGTGAACGAGAGACCAGAGATGAAGCCGAGCTGAAGACCGGGCAGCCCGAACCCGATGAAGAACGCGACGATGATGATCGGGGTGCCACGGAAGAAGTCGGTGTAGGCGATCGCCAGGGCGCGCAGCGGCTTCGCTGCGCGCCCTGGGAGTCCGCGAACGATCGCGAGCCCGAGCGCGAGCACCAGGACGAGTGCCTCCGCGACCACCATCATCTTCAGATTCACCTGGAATCCCGCCCACACATCGGGCATTGCCAGCGTGAAGCTGTGGAGGTTGAAGAACGAGTGGAGGACCTGGTGCAGCGCGTGCACGTTCTATGCGCCTACTTCAGAATCGGGATCTTCGCGAAGTTGAGGTTGAACCACTTCTTCTGCAGCTTCCCGACCGTGCCGTTCTCGGTCAGCGTGCCGAGGGTCTTGTTCACGATGGGCAGCAGCTTCGAGCCCTTCTGGAGCACGGCGCCGTATTGCTCGTGCGTGACGATCTGCCCGGCGACCGGGCCGAACTTCGTCGGGTCCTGCTTCTTCTCGAGGCTGACGAGCGGCACGTCGAGGATGAACGCCTCACAGCGTCCGATCTGCACGGCCTGGTACGCGGCCGTCGTCGTCGGGAAGGTCAGCGGCTGCTTCGCGGGGTGGAGCTGGGTCTTGATGTAGTCGAGGCCCGTGGTGTTCGTCTGGGCGCAGGTCTGCATCTTCCTGAGGTCGGCGAGGCTCTTCGGGACGGTGGCGTCCTTCGAGAGGAGCACGCCCTGGTTCGCATTGAGATAGGACGCCGTGAAGTCGACCGTCCGCTTGCGCTGGGAGGTGATGGTCGCCTCCTGGAAGGAGATGTCGAACTTCTTCGTACCCGGGGCGAAGAGGCTGTTCCACGGCGAGTAGATCCACTCGGGCGTCAGCCCGAGCTTCGTGGCGATCGCCTTCGCGAGATCGACCTCGTAGCCGCGCGGGTTCGTGACCGTGTTGCCGCGGACGGTGCCGGAGGCGAAGCCCGGCGCAGCATCGCCGAAGGCGACGATGAGCTTGCCCTGCTGGAGCGTCGGAGGCGCTGCGGGCCTCGCCGAGGCCGCGGGCACGACGAGCAGCGCCGTGACGGCGAGGAGCGGGAGAAACACTTTCACTGCGGGACCCTCCTGTGTTTGGAACTAGTGGGGAGGAGAATTTAGCGCGCAGGCACGAAAAGCCGCTAATCGGCGTCGCCGAGCGCCGCTCTCGTCAGCTGCTGGAAGTGTCCGATCAGCTGCTCGCTTCGCCCCATCAGGTAGCCGTGCTCGAGGAGCCCGGAGGCCATGCCGCGCTGGACGCCCTCCACGAGCGCTCGGTCCTCGGTTCCGACCTGGTCGTCGAAGGCCATCAGCTCGTCGATCCAGGCCTGGTCGACGTCGGGCCCGAAGAAATAGTCGAGGAAGCGGTGCGTCCGGTGGGGCGAGAGCGGCACGATCGGCCCGATCGAGATGTTCGGCCTGCCGGGGAAGATGTTGACCCCCAGGTTCGGCCAGAGGAAGTGGAACTGCGACCGCGGCAGCTCGCCGTCGAGATGCATGCGCGTGCCGCCGCCCTCCCTCGTCGGGCCGCGCTGGCTCGAGAGGCGCCCCTCGGTCGAGAGCGCGTACGCCTCGGCCGAGGTGTCGAGCATCGCCGCGAGCTGAGGATGTGCGACCTGGCAGTGGTAGCACTCGAGGAAGTTCTCGCAGACGACCTTCCAGTTCGCGTCGAGCTCCGACTCCCAGCGCGTGTAGAAGACGAGCTCATCCACGTCCAGCCCGAGCTCCGCCACCTGGGCCGGCATCGAGCCGAGCGCCTCGGCGAGCGGCTCCGGATCGGGACCGGCGTTGACGAAGAGGAACGGGCCCCACGTGTCGACCGCCGCGCGGCAGAGCCCGAGCTCCTCTTGCGGGAAGTCTGCGATCTCCTCGGAACGCGGCGCGGATCGCAGGGAGCCGTCCAGCGCGTAGGTCCACGCGTGATACGGGCATTGGATCGTCTCGCGCTTGCCGAAGCCGGAGGCCACCGGGAAGCCGCGGTGCCGGCAGACGTTGAGGAACGCCCGCAGCACGCCGTCGCGCGCCCGGGTGACGACGACGGGCGCGCTGCCTGCGCGCGTCGTCAGGTATGTGCCGGGCTCGGGCAGCTCGCCGGCGTGCCCGACGTACTGCCACGACGAGCGGAAGATGCGTTCCTGCTCGCGGCGGAGGATCTCGGCGTCCGAGTACCAGCTGTAGGGCAGTGTCGGCTCCACGCCGCGAATGTACCGCGTCGTACCATGGTGCAATGGAGTCAGCACGCCGGGCGGTCGCGTTCCTGAAGGCTCATCCGCGCTTCTTCTTCGGCGTGCAGGCCGTCGTCCTCGCCGTCTTCTTCGGCTTCATCGGTTGGGCGATGCGCGGCACCTTCCAGGACGCGGGGGACGATCTGCGCAATGCGGACCTGCTGATCTTCACGCTCGCCTGCGTCGCTCTCGCGGCGTACTACCTCGTCTTCGTTCTCGGCTGGAAGCGGATCCTCGCCGACTGGGGCCTCCACATCTCCTACCCCGCAGCGCTCCGCGCCGAGATGGTCTCGATGCTCGCGAAGTACGTCCCGGGCGGGGTCTGGACGCCCGCGGCCCGGGTCGTCGCGGCGCGCCGGGCCGGGATCACCGACAGCGGCCTCGTGACCATGTCGATCCTCCTCGAGGCCGGCATATCCGCCGTCGCGGGTGTGATCGTCTTCGTCGTCTCGCTCACGTGGATGAACGAGGTGGACGCACCGATCGTCCCGATCGTCGTGTTCGCCGTCATCGTCACGGCCCTTCTCCACCCGCGCGTCTTCTGCCCATTGGCCTCCCGCGTGCTGCGCAAGTTCGGGCACGGCTCCCTCCCGCCGCTGCGCACCTCGACGATGGCGTTCCTGCTCGTCTTCTACTGCGTTACGTGGGTGCTCGGCGGTGTCGCGCTCTGGCTGCTGCTGCGCTCCGTCGGCTCGGACGCCGCCTTCTCCTCGGTCGTGTATCTCGGCGGCGTCGCGGCAGTGGGCGCGATCGTCGCCGTGCTTTCGATCTTCGCGCCGTCGGGCCTCGGCCCGCGCGAGGCGTCGATGTACGGCCTGATGCTCGCGGTGGCGTCGCAGGGCGAAGCACTCGGGGCGACGGTGCTGAACCGCGTCGCGATCACGCTCGTCGAGATCCTCCTGCTCGTCCTCGGGGGCCTGATCCTGCGCCGCGGCGAGGGCGAGGAGCCCGAGGCGGCCGACGTTCCCGCTTGACTAAGGACTTCCTCAGAATTCCTTGCGCTTCGGCCCGTCTTGCGCCATCCTCGGGTCGTGGGTGTCGAGCCGGTTCCGCTCCTTCGCTACCGCTGCACGGCCTGCGGGTACGGCGCGAGCCGGAGGCAGCCTCCGGAGCGCTGTCCGATGTGCGGGCAGGAGCACTGGGAGCAAGAGGGATGGCGCCCCTTCGCGGCCTTCTCCCACGACCTGACCGAGCCGGTCGAGGCGTCCTCGGGCGACGCCGACGCGCCCCTCGTGCGCGAGGCGGAGCTCGTCCCGCCCAAGGTCCCGCTTCCCTAGTCTAAGCCGGACTAGTCCAGGTTGGACTGATACGCTCGCGGCGTTGTCTCCCGCGGAGCGGACCCTGACGACGACCGAGGGCGCCGTGCTCGCGCTCCTCGCGACGGAGGGCGAGCATTCGGGCTACGAGCTCTCGTACATCGCCGAGCGGGCGATCGGGCACGTGTGGTCGCCGGCCCGGAGCGGGCTCTACGCGTCATTGCCGCGGCTCGCGAAGAAGGGCCTCGTCGAGTCGCGAACCGTCGCGCAGTCAGCGCGTCCCGACAAGCAGCTGTACCGGATCAGCGCTGCGGGCCGGAGCGCGCTGACGTCGTGGCTCGCGGCAGTCGATCGCGACGCGCGAGACACCGTCTTCCTCAAGCTCTTCGCCGGCAGGCTGACGACGACGGCTGTGCTCGCCGCACATCTCGAGCGGTTCCGCTCGGACGTCGAGGCGAGGCTCGCCGTCCTGCGGGAGCTCGACTCGGCGAACACCGATCGCGGACACGATTGGTTCCACCGTCATCTGCTCGTCTACGGCATCCGCCGCGCGGAGCTCGAGCTCGACTGGGCAGACGGCGTGCTTCGTGCGCTCCGCGAAGGGCCCCGGTGACGATTTCGCGGTCGTCGGCTCTGCCGGGCGGTCCGGGACGACCGCTGCCTCCTGAAGGCAGGCAGCTTGGTGGCGCTTGCGGTCGTTGGCTCTGCCGGGCGGTCCGGAACGCCTGCTGCCTGCCTGAAGGGCAGGCAGCGGCAGTCAGCGTCTCGGCTCGAAGCGGCGCAGCCGCAGCGAGTTCGAGACGACGAAGACGCTCGAGCAGGCCATCGCCGCGCCTGCGATCAGCGGATCGAGATAGCCGGCTGCTGCCAGCGGGAGCGCCGCGACGTTGTACGCGAACGCCCAGAAGAGGTTCCACTTGATCGTGGCGAGGGTGCGTCGCGAGAGGCGGATCGCATCGGCGGCTGCGCGCAGGTCGCCGGAGACGAGCGTCAGGTCGCTCGCCTCGATCGCGACGTCGGTACCCGTGCCGATCGCGAGCCCGAGATCCGCGCGGGCGAGCGCAGGCGCGTCGTTGACGCCGTCGCCGACGGCGGCGACGACCGCTCCGTCCTTCTGCAGCCGGTCGACGACCGCGGCCTTGTCCGCCGGGAGGACGTCGGCGACCACGTCGTCGATGCCGACCTCGCGGGCG
>DASSGL010000298.1:0-4764 GCA_035693525.1 Gaiellaceae bacterium
TGACTGCGCCGCTCCTCGGCGTCGGCTCGCTCCTTCTCGCGGGCGTGAACCGCGCCGCGCACGTCGGGCTCGTGTATGCGGGACTCGCGCTCGGAGTCGCGCTCGCCTTCCCCGTGCACGGCGCGTTCGCCGCGCACGGGATCCCGCCCGCGCAGGACCACCTCGCCTTCGTGCCGGCGCGCCTCCTCGCAATCCTCGCGAACGCGATCGGAACGCTCGCCGTCGTGGTCGTCGCGTTGCGTTCGCTGCGCCGCCGACCGGTCGGGAACACGCTCATCGTCGCCGGAGTGGCGGCCGCCGCAGTCGGGAGCGGCGTCGCGGGCCTCGGCGCGGGCGGCGCGGCGATCGGCATCGCCGTCGGCGCGGCCTTGCTCTACGCCGGCTTCGTCTTCACCCCGCGGGCGGCACGACAGTCACCGTGAAGTCCTGCTCGGCGACGCGGCCGTCGACGCCCGTCACACGGACGCCCAGCGGGTGAGGGCCCGGCGTCGCGCCGGTGGCATCCCAGTCCCACGCATGAGGTGCGCTCGTCGTCGTGGCCGTAACGGCGCCGTCGACGAGGAACTCGACCCTCGCGACGGAGCCGCTCGTCTCGACGAGCCAGTGCTGCAGGCCGGAGACCGTCTGTCCCTCCGCGAGTGAGCTCGCGACGATGGCCGCCGGTTGCACGACATCGTTCGCGACGACGACGCCGAACCGGGAGCGGACGACGCGGCCGTCGCGAGCCCGGCCGGCCAGGGTCAGGACGTGCGCCCCGTTCTTCACCCGCCGCGTGTCCCACGTGAAGCGGTACGGCGGCGAGGTGTCGTGGTCGATCAGCCTGCCGTCGAGATAGAGGAGAACACGGGCGGGCGGGACACCGGTGAAGAGCGCCTTCACGGGCAGGACCCCCACGACCTTCTGCTTCGGCTTCACACCGACCGGGGCGAGCGTGAACGGCTCGTTCTTGACGCGTACGGCGAAGCGGTGCCGCGCCCACGACCTCGATCCATAGGCGCGCACCTCGAGCACGTGCTTCCCGTTCCTCAGCCGGAACGTGTCGAGCGGACGTCCGCCGGCGAAGGCGAACGGCCCGATGCGGTCGGTCCAGCGCACCCTCCCGTCAATGACGAAGGAGACGCGCCGCACCGGACCGCTCACATCGAGCCGCCACGGCACCTTCCCGGCGATCACCTGGCGGTCCGCGAGCGTGCCGGCGTCGATCTGGAGCCCGACGTGCTTGTGCACGATGAACCGCTTCGGGTAGGCGAAGCGTTCCACGAGCCGCATGAAGAGCCGCCAGTTCCAGTACCGGCCCGGATCGGTGTGGCTGTCGATGCCCCCGCCCTGGAGTGGGTCGTTGGGATTCGGCACCTGGCTGTGCCCGATGATGTGACGCCGGTCGATCGGGATCACGGCGCGGCGCGCGATCACCGCGGCGATCCGCGCCGACGCGCGATACTCGCGCATCGTGAAGCCCGCTGGATCGGCGGTGTAGCCGACGTTCTCGATGCCGACCGAGCGGAGGTTGTACGCCCAGTTGCCGGCGTGCCAGGCGACGTCGTGGAGCGGCACGAGCTGTTGCACTGCGCCGTCACGGCCGACCACGAAGTTGGCCGACGAGTGCGCACGCGGGTTGCGGAGCCACGAGACGGTGCCGAGGAACGAGCCCTCGGTGACGTGGATGATGATGAAACGGATCCCGCTCTCGGGCCGCTGCGCCCGGGTGTAGTTCGTGAACGCCGCGAACCTGCTCTGAGGCGGCGCGGCCGACGAGACGCCAGCGAGCGCGAGCACGCCGACGAGCACGAGCAGGCTGAGACGGACACACCGCATCCCCACGATCCCCGGAAACGGGCACCGTTGTAGCAGCGATGCAACCGGGTTGCAGTGTTTCGCCGTTGCCTCGCGCGAGCACGGTCGAGGCAACCTTCACAAACCGATAACGAGACACTTGCGTCTAACCTGGTTGGACGCATAGCCGCACCGAGGCGGTGCCGCTCGCCCAGAGCTCTCTCGCCCGCCTCGGTCTACGACTAGCAAACGAACCACGGGGGTGGTGATTCTTGCGGCGTTTCATCCTGGCAGGCGCCGGCCTGCTCGCATGCTGTGCGTGCGTGGCCGGAGCCCCGCACTCGGCGGGGGCGTCGGAGACGTCCCAGCAGGCGGCGATCGCCTGGCTCGGCAAGCAGGTCGTGAGCTATCAGCAGGCGACGTGGCGTTGGCAGCGCCTGATGGGCGTCGCCCGGACGCCGACCGCGGGGCGAGCCCTCGCGGAGATGAGCGTTCCGGACGTCCGCGGCGCGGTGAAGCTCTGGAGGCGGCGCGCGCTGAAGGCGCACCGCAGGGCACGACGCCCGCCGCACCTCGCAGCCTTTCTTTGTATCCATCGCTACGAGGCCGGCTGGACCGACAATGGCGCCCCGTTCTACGGCGGACTGCAGATGGACCTCGGCTTCCAGCAGCGATACGGCGGCTGGTTGCTCCGGCGGAAGGGGACAGCCGACCACTGGACGCCGCTCGAGCAGATCTGGACGGCGGAAAAAGCGGCCAAGAGCAGGGGCTTCTATCCGTGGCCGAACACGGCGAGGGTCTGCGGTCTGATCTGACGTCGCCGTAGCGTCGAAATAGCATCACGCTGACTTGAAAATGATGTCAGCGTGATGTCATACTGCCGTCATGCAGATCGACGGCTATGTCCAAGCGCTCCGAGAGGACCTCGCCCGCATCGCGGCGGTCGGCGACGAATCGACCGCCCGCGCCGCCGAGCTCCTCGCGGTCGCGCTCGAGTCGGCCGTCGGCCGGCGCCTTCTCGAGGCGCTCGGCGAGGCCGCGCTCGAGCTGAACGGCCAGCTCCAGCACGGCCGGGTCGAAGTCCGGTTCGCCGGCGGAGACCCGGAGCTCGTCTACGTCGCCGACGAAGAGGAGCCGGCACTCGAGCCGGCCGACGAGGCGTTCTCGGCCAGGATCACCCTCCGCCTGCCCGAGAGCCTCAAGGCCCGGCTCGAGGCTGCGGCCTCCCGAGAAGGCGTTTCCGTCAACACGTGGCTCGTCCAGGTGCTCTCCCGCACCGGCGAGTCGCGCGCGTACCCGAGCGGCGGCGGCAGCACGAGCGGCCGGCGCCGCCTCACCGGCTACGGCCGGAGCTGAAAGGAGCCCGCATGTTCCAGCAGTCTCCAAGCCCCCGCCCCACCCACTGGGTCTACGAGGACCCGTCGGGAGTCCCCGAGGAGCCGCTGACGGTCAGCCTGCCGGCGCCGCTCCGGGCCCCGGTCGAGTACGCAGCCGCATCCGAGGGCGTCTCTCCCTCCGAGTGGCTCGCGCGCCTCGTCCGGCGCAGCCTGCGTCCCGCGACGATCCGGGCGATCTGAGATGGCCGAGCATCGCTTTCACACTCCCGGGCCCACCGAGCTCGAGGTCAAGGTCCCGATCGGCGAGATCGAGGTGCAGACCGTCGACGGCGACGAGTCGGTCGTCACCGTGGAGGGCAGCGAGAAGCTCGTCGAGCTGACCGAGGTGCGCCTGGACGGCCGCCGCGTCGTCGTCGAGCTCAAGGGCCGCAAGCCGCTCGGAATCACGATCTCGATCGGCGACATCACGTTCGGCCGCGACAGCGACCTCCGAGTGCGCGCGGAGATCCCGCACGGCAGCGACGCAGTCTTCGCGACCGCGTCCGCCGACATGACCTTGCGCGGGCGCGTCCGCTCGCTCGAGGCGAAGACCGCGTCCGGCGACCTCATCGTGCGCGGCGAGATCGAGAGCGACGCCACGGTGAAGACCGTGAGCGGCGACGCCCTCCTCGACCGGATCGGGGGCTCGCTCCGCTTCCAGACCGTCTCCGGCGACCTCATCGCCCGCTCGGTCGAGCACTCGGTCGACGGCAAGTCGGTGTCCGGCGACGTCCGACTCGAGTCGACGCGCGAGGGGAATGTCTCCGTGCAGAGCGTGTCGGGCGACATCGAGGTCGGCGTCGCCGCGGGCTCGAACCTCGACGTCGACGCCGGCTCCGTCTCGGGCGACCTCTCCTCCGAGGTGCCGCTCGGGAGCGACCCCGGCGCCGGTGTGGCCGAGGGGCCGACGCTCGTCGTGCGCGGCAAGACCGTGAGCGGCGACTTCCGCGTCTACCGCGCCTGATCCGAGATGAGGGGTCTGCTCGCACGGACGGACGTCCGGCTGCTCTTCGGCGGCCAGACGCTGTCGATGATCGGCGACTGGATGATGTTCATCGTCCTCGGCATCTGGGCGAAGACGCTGACCGGCTCGTCGAGCGCTGCAGGCCTCGTGTTCTTCGTGCTGACGCTGACGGGAGTCGTGGCGCCGCTCGGCGGCCTCGTCGTCGACCGGCTGCCGAAGCGCCCGCTCATGATCGCGACGCACGTCGCGCTCGCCGGCGTGATGTGCCTTCTCTTCCTCGTCCACGATCGCGGCGACCTCTGGCTGGTCTACGTCGTCACGGCTCTGTACGGCCTCGGCGGCGACGTGTTCGCGGCCGCGCGCGGCGCGATGCTGAAGGCGATGATCCCGGACGAGCTCCTCGGCGACGCGAACGGGATCTACCAGTCGATCCGCGAGGGCCTGCGCATCGTCGCGCCGCTCGCGGGCGCCGGCATCTTCGCCGTGTTCGGCGGCCCCGCGGTCGCTGGGGTCGACGCCGCGACGTTCCTGGGCTCCGCGGCGGCGCTCGTCGCGCTCCGCTTCTCCGAGCCGGAGCGCGCGCCGAAGGAGCACCACTTCCTGCAGGAGACCGCCGCCGGCATTGCGCACATCTGGCGCACCCGAGTGCTG
>DASSGL010000299.1:0-4684 GCA_035693525.1 Gaiellaceae bacterium
TCACCTGACGGCGATCCGCATCGGCCGGATGTCGGCGGTCATCACGCCGCTGACCACGGCCGGATCGGCGGCGACGATTGCACGTGCCTCGGCCTCGTCGTCGACGTCGAGCACGCCGATGCCGATCGTGTCGCCGAGGACGACCGACGGGCCCGCGACGACGAGCTTGCCCTGATCGCGGAGCGAGACGAGATACTCGTAGTGCTCGCCGACGATGCGACTCTCCTCCTCCGTCGGCTCGAACGGCATCTCATCGCGATGCGGCCGCAGGAACACGAGAAAGCTCATGCCGGGAAGACGACCTCCGCGCGCGTGCCGCGGAACGCGAAGCTGCCGTTCAGCTCGTCGCGCACGAGCGCGCGGACGATCGACAAGCCCGTGCCCGCGGCCGGCTCGGTGACGCCGTCTCCCTCGTCGGCGATCGCGAGCACGACATGGCCGTTCCGGTGCGCGAGCTCGATATGGACTGCGCCGACCCCGTGCTCGAGCGCGTTCTGCAACAGCTCGCTGAAGACGAGCGCGAGGGCCGTCGCGCGGTTTCCGGCGAGGGACACCGGCTCGAGCGTCGCTGCGACCTCGCGACCGCCGGCGAGACCCTGCACGAGCATCGCGCGCAACCGGTCGATCAGCTCGGCGAGCTCCACATCCTCCTCTCGTTGCTCGGTCAGCACCTCGTGCACCGCAGCGATCGCCAGGATGCGGTTGACCGAGTGCTCGAGCGCCTCGCGAGGATCGACGCCCTCCGCACGCGACTGGAGTCGCAGGAGCGAGGCCACCGTCTGCAGGTTGTTCTTGACTCGATGGTGGATCTCTTGCGCGAGCACGCCGCGCATGACCGCACGCCCGTGCTCGAGCGCGACCGCTGCGTGGTGCGCGATCGCCTCCAGGAGCGCACGGTCGTCGTCGGAGAACGGGGAGTCCCGGTCGGCGACGAGCTCGCCGATCTGCCGCCGCTTCCAGCGAAGCGGCGTGCGCACCGCGTGCGTGCCGGGCCGCCCCCCGGGCCACGCGATACGCCCGTCCTCGAGCACTAGCGCAGCTCCGGTGGCGTGCACCGCTTCCATCGTCGTCTTCACGATCGCCTCGAGCGACTCCTCGAGGTACAGCGACTCGGAGACCGCCTCCGAGATCTTCGCGAGCGCCTCGAGCTCGGCGACGCGACGCTGCGCCTCGGCGTAGAGCTGTGCGTGGACGATCGACTGCGCGACCTGGTCGGCGATCGACTGCAGCAGCTCGACCTCGTCCCGCCCGTACTCGCGCGGCGCGAGCGTGCGGACGTTCAGCGCCCCCGCGAGCCGCTCGCCCTGCGCGAGGATCGGCACGGCGAGTATCGACTCGTACTCCTCCTCGTGGAGGTTCGGAAACTCCTTGAAGCGCGGATCCAGGTGCGCCGCCGACGGGATCATCACCGGCGCCCGCTCAGCTGCAGCGCTGCCGGTGATGCCCTCGCCCGGCCGCATCCGAGGCCGGCGCGTCATTTCGTCAACGGCCGCTCCGTGCGTGGCGCGCAGCACGAGCTCGTCGGTGCGATCGTCGTAGAGGTAGACGAAGCACGCGTCGGCGTGCAGGGCATCCGCGACCTTGTCGGCGACGAGATGCAGCACCTCCTCGAGGTCGAGCGTCGAGTTGACGGCGGCCGTCGTCTCGGTGAGAAGCCGCAGGTGCCGATCGACCGAATTCACACGAACATCGTAGGGAGCGGGTGGGTGGAAGAAACTCGGTGCCTCCCCCGTCGAATAGGTAGCCGCGTTCAGGCGTTGGAGGAGATGAGCACGGGGGCACGAACCATCCCCGTTGACCGCGACCATGAGCAGCCGAGCCCTAACAAACCTTTTACGCCACGGCCGCAAAATCCCTATCAGGCCGGGCGTAGCGTCAGGCACGTGAGCGCTCTCGCCGTCGACCTCCGCAGGACCGCCGGGTACATCGTCGCCGACCGCCAGGGACGCCTCGTCGGGAAGGTGGAGTGCCCGATGTACGGCACCGCACCCGACGTCCCGGACGCCCTCTCGGTCAAGTCCGGTCTCTTCTCGCGCCGCCGCAGGCTCGTCCCCGCCGACACGATCGAGCAGATCGACGGCACGAGCGGCGTCATCGGCCTTCGCGTCGACCGCGAGAACATCCGCTCCTTTCTCTAAAGCGGTGCCAGGCACGCGCCTTCGGCGCGAGCCAGGCACCAAGAGCCCCCGCGAAGCACTTTCGGCCCTTCAACGACCACGAGGTGCCAAGAGCACCCCGCGGTCGGCCGTCAGTTGGGCTCGCCTCCGCAGGTGGCGAGCCGTGGCAATTGTGACACGTCGCTTACAGAACAGCTAGGTACTTCTTCATCTCCCAGTCGGTGAGCTGGACCCGGTACTCGTCCCACTCCTTCCGCTTCAGCTCGACGTAGCGGTCGAAGATGTGGGGCCCGAGCGCCTTTCGGGCGAGATCCGACTGGGACAGGGCGTCGATCGCCTCGCCGAGCGTCTCCGGCAGCGAGACGATGCCGCGCTCCCGACGCTGCTCGGCCGTGAGGTGGTAGAGGTTCGTCTCCATCGGGTCCGGGAGCTCGTAGCCGTGCTCGATGCCCTCGAGGCCCGCGTGCAGGAGGCAGGCGAAGGTGAGATACGGGTTACACGCCGGATCCGGGCAGCGGAGCTCCGCGCGAGTCGCTTGCTCCGAGCCCGGCTTGTACAGAGGGATCCGGATGAGCGCCGAGCGGTTGCGCTGTGACCAGGCGACGTAGACCGGCGCCTCGAAGCCGGGCACGAGCCGCTTGTACGAGTTCACCCACTGGGCGAACACGGCCGAGATCTCGCGCGCGTGGCGCAGCTGGCCTGCGATGAAGGCCTTGCCGACCTCGGACAGGTGCCACTTGTCGTCGGCGTCGAAGAACTGGTTGCGGCCGTCCTTGAAGAGCGACTGGTGCGTGTGCATGCCGGAGCCGTTCTCGCCGAAGAGCGGCTTCGGCATGAAGGTCGCATGGAAGCCGTGCTGCTTCGCGATCTCCTTGACGACGAGCCGGTAGGTGAGCATGTAATCCGCCATGTCGAGCGCGTCCGCGAAGCGGATGTCGATCTCGTGCTGTGACGGGCCCACCTCGTGGTGGTGGTACTCGACCGGGATCCCCATCCCCTCGAGCGCCCGGATCGTGTCACGACGGATCGTCGAGGCGGCATCGAGCGTCGTCTGCGCGAAGTACCCGCCCTCGTCGAGCGTCTCCGTCCCGTGCTCGTCCTTGAAGAGGAAGTACTCGGCCTCGGGACCCACGTTGAACGTGTCGAAGCCCATGGACTCCATCCGCGCGAGCGCGCGGCGGAGCACGAAGCGCGGATCGCCCGCATAGGGATCCCCGTCGGGAGTGACGATGTCGCAGATCATCCGGGCGGCGACGCCGTCCGGCAGGACGCGGAACGTCTCCGGATCGGGGATCGCGACCATGTCCGACTCCTCGATCGCGTTGAAGCCCGTTATCGACGAGCCGTCGAAGCCCATGCCGTCGTCGAGGGCACCTTCGGCTTCGCCCGTCGTGATCGAGAAGCTCTTCAGATGCCCCTCGAGATCGGTGAACCAGAGAAGGACGTCCGCGATTCCCTGATCCTGGATCTGCTTCAGGACCTCCTTGCGCGCACCCGGATCCGACGTCGCCCGGTTCTTGCTCTCGACCTGCGCCATACGCTCCTCCTCGCTCGACCTGCGGAGTCTACGCACGGCCGCATACTTCGAACCATGGTCGAGCGCTCACTCGGGCGGCTCGCCGGTGCGATGTCCCGGCGCAGGCGCGCGGTCGTCGCCGGCTGGCTCGTCGTCCTCGCGGCAGGAGCCTGGTTCTCGCTGCACCAGAGCGACCATCTCTCCGGCGGCGGCTGGGAGGTGCCGGGCAGCCCCTCCGTCCGCGTTGTCGACGCGCTTCGCCGGTTCCCGAACCCCACGCGGGTGCAGTCGACGTTCCTCGTCGTCGTCACCGACCCGAATGGGCCGCGCGACCGGCTGCAAGAGGTACGGCTGCTCGCCGAGCGCGACCCGCAGGTGCACTCCGGCAGGCCGATCGTGCTCGACGGCGGCGTCGCGATCCTGCCGCTCGCCTACACCGGCAGGACCTCGACTGCGATCGACGAGGCGTCGCGGCTTCGGCATCTGCTCGTCGACCGGCGGACACGCGTCATCGGCGAAGCCGCGATCTGGTCGAACTTCCAGGACGTCTCGAAGCGGCAGCTCGCCCGCGGCGAGGCGCTCGGCTTCCCGCTCATCCTGCTGATCCTCCTCGCCGGGTTCGGCACGCTCGTCGCGGCTCTGGCGCCGCTCGCACTCGGGGCGGTCGCCGTCTTCCTGAGCGGCGCGGTCATCTACCTGCTCTCTCGCTCGACCGTGGTCTCGGTCTACGTCACGAACATGGCCTCGATGATCGGGATCGGCGTGGCCGTGGACTACTCGCTGTTCGTCCTCGCGCGCTACCGCGAGGAGGTACGGGCCGGGCGCCCGCCCGCGCAGGCGCGGCCGGTGGCGATGGCGACCTCGGGCCTGGCCGTGATCTTCTCGGGGCTGACCGTGATCGTGTCCCTCGGCGGCCTGTTCATGGTCGACAACACGGCGATCCGCTCGATGGCGCTCGGCGCGATCCTCGTCGTGGCGGTCTCGCTGCTGGCCTCCGCGTCGCTGCTGCCCGTGCTGATCCGGCTGCTCGGACACCGCGCGTACGTCCGCT
>DASSGL010000300.1:0-2311 GCA_035693525.1 Gaiellaceae bacterium
CAGGGCTCCGTTAGCCCTGCGCCATAGGATCACGTGCGAAGTGAGACCGCCTTTCAAGTTCAGGGCTCGTACGCGCGTGGGATTCTCGGACACGGATGCGCAGGGTGTCGTCTATTACGGACGCTACAACCCGTACTTCGACATCGCCCGCGTGGAGTACCTTCGCTCGCTCGGGCTCTTGCACCGCTCCGAGGACGGCGACTTCGTCATGCGCGCGAACGACGTCGAGTACTTCGCGCCCGCGCGCTTCGACGACGAGCTCGAGATCTATGTCCGCGTCTCGCGCCTCGGGCGCACGAGCGTCACGTTCGAGTTCGCGGCCTACGAGATGGCCGACGGGAGGCTGATGGTGACCGCCCACCAGACGCTCGTCTACGTCGACCGCGCACGTCGCGAAGCGACGCCCGTACCAGACGTGTTCCGCGACGCGGTCGCAGGCTTCGAAGGAGACGACGTCGAGCGCTGACGACGCTGACGCCGTGGTCGAGCCGATCGCGCGGATCGTCGAGAGCGGCGCCGACGCGGACGACATCCTCCGCCGCGTCGTCGCGGCGCTCGTCGAGCGCGGCTACGCGTGGGCCGGCATCTTCTTCGTCGAGCAGAACGACCTCGTGCTCGGCCCGCAGGCGGGCACGCCCGACGAGACACGCCGCAGGATCATCCCTGTGACCTGGCAGGGAACCCGGGTCGCCGACCTCGCGGTAGACGACGCGCCCGAGGAAGACCGCAAGTTCCTCGAGCGCGTCGCCGTTCTCGTCGCCGGTCACTGCCTCGTCGGCTGGGACACCGGCGGCGAGTCTTGGGAGCCGTGAAACGATCTTCGAAGCCGCGCGCCCGGCCGAGTCCTCGGCGGCCGGGCGCCGCAGCCTTGTGCCCCTCTCCCCAATCTCGTTGTAATCGGCTCGGCGCGCCTGTCGATCCCTCGATCAGGGGTTCGCCGCCCGCGGCCTCCGGATCCCTCGGTCGAGTGAACGCCCCCGCTCCGGGAGCGGCATCGCACGACCCGTCCCTCGAACGGGGTACCCCGTCGGACGCCGCGCGGCTTCCCTCGGGCGAGGGTGGGACAGCCTCAGCTCGGCGTGACGCGATACGCGTCGAAGACGGCGTCCACGTTTCGCAGCGCCGTCAGCAGCGCGCGGAGCGACTTCACGTCGCCGACCTGCGCCACGTACCAGTTCTTGGCCATCTGGTCCTCGACCGTCCCGCCGTACGAGACGATGTTGGCGCCATGCTCCGCGAACGTTCGCGCGACGTCCTCGAGTAGGCGCGGCCGATCCCACGAGTTGACCGCGATCTGCACGCGGAAGCTCTGTGACGTGCCGCCGTCCCACTCGACCGGCGTGAACCGTTCCGGGTTCCGCATCAGCGCGCGGACGTTCGGACAGTCCCGCCGGTGGACGGTGATGCCCTTGCCGAGCGAGATGTAGCCGACGACCTCGTCTCCCGGCACGGGTGTGCAGCACTTCGCGAGCCGGACGAGCACATCCTCGACGCCGACGACGTTGATGCCGTAGGTGTCGCTCGCGAGCGCGTCGCGCGCCTTCGGCTTCTTACGCGGGAGAACCGCCTCTTCCTCGGCGACCTCCTCGACCTTCAGCTTCTGCAGGACCTTGTTGACGATCGTGCCCGCGGTCAGCTTCCCGGAGCCGAGCGCGAGATAGAAGTCCTCCGCCTTCTTGTAGCCCGACTCGCGAATCACGCCGGCGAGCACGGCCGAGCCCGCGAGCTTGCGGTACGGCAGGTTCTGCGCCTTCAGCCCGTTCTCGAGCAGCTCGCGGCCCTTGGCCTCGAGATCCTCCTTCTGCTTGCTCGAGAAGAACTGGCGGATCTTGTTCCGCGCTCGAGAGGAGGCGACGAGCGACAGCCAGTCGCGGGACGGGCCGCGGCCGCTCTTCGAGGTGAGCACCTCGACGCGATCGCCGCTCCGCAGCTTGTAGTGGAGCGGCACGATGCGCCCGTTCACCTTCGCGCCGACCGTCCTGTGCCCGACGTCGGTGTGCACCGCGTACGCGAAGTCGATCGGCGTCGCCCCCGCAGGCAGCGTCTTCACCTCGCCCTTCGGCGTGAAGACGAAGACTTCCTCGTCGAAAAGATCCGTGCGGAACGACTTGACGAACTCCCGCGCGTCCGCCTCCTCCTCGTGGGCGTCCATGAGCTGGCGGACCCAATCGAGCCATTCCTCGCCGGGCTTCGCGCCGCGATGCTTGTACGAGAACCAGTGCGCCGCGACGCCGAGCTCGGCCGTCTCGTGCATCTCCCGCGTCCGCACCTGGATCTCGAGCGGCCGTCCCTCCGGCCCGATCACGGTCGT
>DASSGL010000301.1:0-15390 GCA_035693525.1 Gaiellaceae bacterium
GAGCGGCAGCGTAGCGTCGACCGACGTGACCTCTCGGCGGCGGACGCTTGCGACCCACACACGCTTCGCGCCGTCTGCGGCAAGGCCCTCGCCGGCGTCGTACTTCCCCGAGTTCACGACGGCGCCCGTGCGGGTGTCGACCCGCGTCAGCGTCCCGTCGCCTTCGCTTGCCGCAAACACGTACCGGCCGACGAGCTCGATCTCTGTTCCCGGGATCCTGCCCACGGGGACGACGTCGACGACCTTGTCGGACTCGAGGTCGATCTTCACCAGGCTGTCCGGCACGACCGCCAGCGTGGCAGCACCACCACCACCACCACCAACGAGGATTGCCGTCACAGCCGCCGCGACCGCTGCGAGGGTCACTGCGCCGAGCGCTAGGACGACCAGGCGCCTGCGCCCGCGCGGGCGCGGTCGAATGCCGAAGGCCGCCTCAGCCGCCTCGATGAGCGCGGCGCAGGTCCGATACCGCTCGTCGGGCGACTTGGCCATCGCACCGCGCAGCACGGCGTCGATCGTCTCGGGCAAGTCCGAGTCGCGCTCGCTCGCGCTCGGCGGCTCCTCCTCGAGGTGCGCCCACGCGACCGCCAGCCGAGAATCGTGGACGAACGGCGCCTCTCCGGTGAGGCATTCGTAGAGGACACATCCGAGCGAGTAGACGTCTGCGCGCCCGTCGACGTGTTCGCCCTCGATTTGCTCGGGGGCAAGGTATGCAGGCGTCCCGACCGAGCGACCTTCGCCCGCCCGGGCGCCCTCCTCCTCGAGCTGCCTGGTCAGGCCGAAATCGGCGAGATAGACGTGCTCGGCCTCGTCGAGGAGGATGTTTGACGGCTTGACGTCCCGATGGACGAGTCCCTTCGCGTGTGCGGCATCGAGTGCGTTCGCGACCTGGCGGCAGATCGCGAGGGCACGGGACGGCTCGAGCGCGCCCTCCGCGCGCAAGAGCTTTCGCAGATCCCTTCCGGCGACGAGGCGCATCGCGAGGTAGAGGCGACCGGCCACATCACCGGCGTCGTGGATCGGCACGACGTTTGGATGCTCGAGCGAGATGGCGAGCTCCGTCTCTCGGGCGAAGCGTTCGCGGAAGCATTCGTCGAGCGCCAGCTCAGGCGTGACGAGCTTCAGCGCCACCGTCCGCTTCAGGCGCAGGTCGTAGGCCCGGTAGACGATGCCCATGCCGCCGTGGCCGATCTGCTCCTCGATCCGATAGCCGAGGAACTCGGCGCCCATCTCGACCTCGGCCTGCGAGATCGCCCGAGGCTCGGCCACCCGCTCGGCCTGGAGCGGCGGGAAGTCGCTCGCCAGCCCGGCGACCTCCAGCTGAAACAGCCGCTCGACGCGATCGAGGTCCTCGAGGCGATACGAGCCGAGGTCGCGTATCGACACGCCCGCAAGCCCATCCTCGAGGAGCTCGCGGGTCGCGTTCGAGAGCAGCACCTGACCCCCATGGGCGACCGACGCGATACGCGCCGTACGATGCACCCCGAGACCGACGTAACGGTCCTCGCGATCAATCGGCTCGTCCGTGTGAATTCCCATGCGGACAAGCACCTCGGCGCCCTCCGGCCACGCGTGCTCGGACAGGGCACGCTGGGCGAGCACGGCCGCGCCGAGTGCCGTGTTGGCCCGCTCGAACGCGAAGAGGAACGAGTCGCCCTGGTTGTCGATCTCGCGGCCGCCCTGCTCCTCGACGGCCTTCCGCAGGATTCGGTGATGCTCAGCCAAGGCGGCGGCATAGCCCTCGCCCAGTTGCTTCAAGAGGTCGGTCGAGCCTTCGATGTCGGTGAAGAGGAACGTGACTGTGCCGGTTGGCAGTTCCGTCGTTCCTCGTTCTCTCTCCGCCTCTCGCATGTCCTTACGCGTGAACGCCTCCTGGGACACGTATACGCCAGGAGATCGATCGAATCCAGGACCGGCTGTTCGAGCGCAGCACCCTGCGTCGGGCAGAGCATTCACTCGAGTGCTGAGGCAGCGCTGAGGGTCGGCTGAGGACGCCGGGGAGGTGTTACCGTCGCCGCCGGAGACCACGGTGGAGTTCCGGATCCTGGGACCGCTCGAGGTTGTCGAGGAAGGGCGTCCGCTCACCCTCGGCGGAGCGAGACAGCGGGCACTTCTCGCGATTCTGCTGACCCGTGCGAACGAGGTCGTCTCCAGCGATCGCCTAATCGACGAGCTCTGGGGAGCGCAACCGCCCCGGACGGCCACTAACGCGCTCCAGTATCACGTCTCTCAGCTGCGGAAGACGCTTGGCCCGAGCGAGGCGATCGTCACCCGGGAGCCCGGATATCTGATCCGGGTCGGACCCCACGAGCTCGACCTCCTCCGCTTCGAGCAGCTCGTCGAGGAGGCAAGGCGGGCCCCTGCCGACCAGGCCGCGCGACTGCTCCATGACGCGCTCAGCGTCTGGCGCGGGCCGGCTCTCGCCGACCTCGCGAGCGAGCTATTCGTGCAAGCGGAGATCCTTCGCCTCGAGGAGCTTCGCCTGGCTGCGCTCGAGCTGCGCATCGAGACAGACCTCGCTCTGGGTCGGCACCGTGAGCTCGTCGGGGAGCTCGAAGTGCTCGTCCACGAGCATCCCCTACGCGAGCGGCCGCGTGCGCAGCTCATGCTCGCGCTCTATCGGTCCGGTCGACAGGCGGAAGCGCTCGACCTGTATCGGGAAGGGCGACGTCTGCTCGTCGATGAACTCGGGATCGAGCCGGGTCTCGAGCTTCAGGAGCTCGAGAAGGCGATCCTCAGTCATGATCCCGAGCTGAGCTCAACCGGCCCTCCTGCTATCACTCCGGCACACCGGAGGGCGATCGTCGTGGTGACGGGCGACGCCGACGAGCTCGACGAGCTGCTCTCGATCGCAGAGCCACTCGCTCGACAGCCACCTCGTGAGCTCATTGTCACGCGTCTCTTGAGGGAACGAAACGACGTCGCGCCCGCAAGCGCTGAGCTTGCGGAGACCCGGAGCGCCCTCGTCGACCGCGGCGTCGCAGCTCGAGTCGCCGCCTACACGTCGACCGAGCCAGGCAGCGACGCAGCACAACTCGCGACCGAGCACGACGCCGAGCTTCTCCTGGTCCCGGCGTCCGGAGAGCTGCTCCAACACGGCCATTTCGACGACAACCTGACCGAGATCCTCGAGCGCGCTCCCTGCGACGTCGCACTACTAGCGGCTGGAGGCAGCACCGTAACGGGGCCGGTCGTGACGCCGTTCGGCGGCGTCGAGCACGACTGGTCGGCGATCGAGGTTGCGGCGTGGATCGCCGGCTCGCTCGGAACAACCCTCCGGCTTCTCGGAACCGAGGCCGACCTCACCCGCGGGCGGCGGGATGCCAGCAGACTTCTCGGCCGCGCCTCGCTGATGATCCAGCAGTTGGTCGGGATCGTCGCCCAGCCGGTTCTCATTCCCGCCGGTGGGGAAGGCGTTGTCCGAGCCGCTCAGGACGCCCGCCTGCTCGTCGTGGGTCTGTCCGACCGCTGGCGGTCCGAGGGGATCGGTCGCGCCCGTCTCTCGGTCGCGGCAGCCGTCGACGTGCCGACCCTCTTCGTCCGGCGCGGCCTTCGGCCGAGCGGGATCGCGCCTCAGGAGACCTTTACGCGGTTTACATGGACGCTCGCGCACGAGCGCGAGACGCGACGTTGACCACCCGACGTCCGTCGCAGCCGTGATGACCCGGTGGTGACACGAATCCGCACCCTCTGCGAAAACCGGGTGACTCGCCTCGCTTATCGAGCCGTTTCTTGCTCACGAAGCGTGATTGCCCTGGCTGGGTGCGGCCGGCTCGGGCCTGGCAATCACGCAATGGGCATGTAGCTCGCGCGTCAGCGGCCGACAGAGCTGCGTGTAGCGCCTTTGGCAACGTCCGGCCGGACGCCCTAGCTGAAAGGCTTCACCGCCATGTCGGCGACGACGAGCAGCAGCACGGCGACATCGAAGCGCACGACCAGGAGGACGCGGCGGATCGCCGCCTGCGTCTCCGGTGCGTCGGGTCCCTTCTCCGTCATGATCGCGTCGATCTTCTTCGTGAGTGGAGTGAGCACCCGAGGCCGGTGGCGAACGTCGCCGCGTAGCCGACGAGGCCGGCGATCACCCAGAAATGGTTCCAGCCGAGATCGCCGTTCACGACCATCGCGATACCCATCAGGAACACGAGCAGTCCCGCCGGCGCAAAGAGCTTCTCGCCGACGAACGACGCTTGACGGGCGAGCGTCGTGATCTCGGACGGATCGTTGAGTCGCTCGGCCCGCAAGCCGAGGATGGTGAGCGTCAGGCCGCCGCCGACCCAGAAGACGGCGAGCACGACGTGGACGACGCGGAAGATCGAGTACCAGTTGGTGTACCAGCCGGAGCTGAGTGCGAAGACCAGGCCGACGACGAGCACGGCGACGCCGAGCGCGAGGGTGATTTGTGAGGACGAGCGCCGTGCCGGCGTCGCCGCAGAGGTGGTTTCCATGGCTCCGCAGTAAAGGGGATCGGGCGGACGACTACAACGCCCGACCTCTACAGCTCGCGCGCGGCGGCGATGAGCTCGTCGATGTCCGGCAGGTCGGACGTCCCGTAGCCCCATGCGCCGCGGACGACCCCGTCGCGGTCGACCAGGAACGCGGATCGCGCCGAGACGTCCCTCAGCCCGCGGTGGTCGATCGCGATGCCGAATCCGTGCGTCGCGTCGGCGTTCCAGTCCGAGAGGAGTGGAAAGTCGAGGTCGAGCGCCTGCAGCCACGCGACATGCGTATAGGGCGAGTCGCGCGAGATCGCGTACGGCTGCACGCCGGCACTCCGGAAGTCCTCGCTCCTGTCACGCAGGAGCTCCACTTCGAGCGTTCAGGTCGACGACCAGTCGAAGAGATAGAAGAGGAGGAGGATCGGCCCGTCGTGCACGAGCTCCTCGAGCGTCGCGCTCTCCTGAGGCGTCGTCCAGACGCGCGCAGCCGGAATCCGCTCGCCGACCTCGATCACGCGGGCACCCGAGCGGGAGCTTCCGTCAGCTCGGCGATCTCGCGCACGACCTCGACGATGTCGTGGTTCGCGTTGAAGATGCGCAGCTGCCGGTCCGCGCCGTTGCCGCGGCGGAGGATCTCCTCGATCCCCGCAAGCTCGCTCTCGGAGCCCAGCTCGCGAGCATGCGGCTCGACGAGCCTCAGGGTGCGTCGCACCATCTGCGAGAGGGGCACGCGGTTCCGCCGGCCCGTGTGGAGGTCCATCACCGGCGCCTCGATTCCGTAGCGAGCTGCGAGCCACTTGTTCTCGGTGGTGAGGATTCGGTGGTACGACGGCAGGTCTTCGCCTGCGTCGTAGCGCTCCGCGTAGTGCTTGACGAGCGCTTGTGCCAGGGCCGTGAGCGCGATCACGTCGTCGAGCTGCGTGACGGCATCGCAGATCCGGATCTCGATCGTGCCGAGTCGCGGATGGAGGCGGATGTCCCACCAGATATGCGTGTAGTCGGCGATGCAGCCGGTGCGCTCGAGCTGGCCGACGACCTCTGCGTACTCGGCGTAGTCGTGGAAGCGGGGCGGCGGGCCGGAACGCGGGAGGGCGGCGAAGACCATGTGCCGCGAGGAGGCGAGGCCCGTCGGCTCGCCGCGCCAGAACGGTGAGCTCGCGGAGAGCGCGACGAGCTCGGGGAGGTGGACGATCAGCGCGTTCACGACCTTGATCGCCTTCTCGGGGTCGTCGACGGCGACGTGCACGTGCATGCCGAAGATCAGCTCGCGCCGGGCGATGTACTGCAGGCGGTCGACCATCGCGCGATAGCGGTCCTTCGCGGTGATGCGCTGACGCTCGAAGAGCGAGAACGGATGCGTGCCCGCCGAGCCGACGCGCATTCCGCGCTCGTGCGCGATCTCACCCACGTACGCGCGCAGGGCGCGCAGCTGCTCGGCGACGTCGGTGGGCGTGCGGCAGACCGGGGTCGAGACCTCGAGCACCGACTGCATCAGCTCCGGGTTGATGCGTTGCTCGAGCTCGTGCCCGGAGACGGCGGCGAGCACGGTATCGATGTGCTGCACGAGGTCGAACGTATCGGCGTCGAGCAGCATGTACTCTTCCTCGACGCCGAGCGTGTACGGGTCGCTCGCGCCGAACGCGTGGTCGAGCACGCTGCCTCCCTCGGCGAAGCGGCTGCCCTTGCCGGTGATCGAGGGCGGATAGATCTGCTTCACGACACGACCGCCTCGGCTTCGATCTCGACGAGCCAGCGCTCGTCCAGCAGGCCCGCGACGACGACGAACGACGTCGCAGGGCGGACGTCGCCGAAGACCTCGCCGTGGGCGCGCCCGACCTCCTCCCAGTCGGCCGCATCGACGAGGAAGACGCGCGTGCGGACGACGTCGCTCGGCGACGCTCCGACCTCGGCGAGCGCGCCGACGATGATCTCGAGGCAGCGGCTCGCCTGCGCGTACGCGTCGGTGGGGGCGTCCACGCCGTCGGGGTAGATCGCCGCCGTGCCCGCGACGTGGACGAGGGCGCCGTCGCGCACCGCGCGCGAGTAGCCGACGGTCGCCGCCTGCGGGGACACGGCTGGAACGAGAGCCCGGGTCACGGGCCTAGTATCCCGCGCCGTGGACGCATTGCGCGAGATCGACGCGTGGGGGGCTCGCACCGCAAGCGCCGGTGTCGTCACGGCGACGGGAGAGGTCGGGGCGCATGGGCCGCGAGATGCGGTTCTGCGCTGGGCGTCGGTGACGAAGCTTCTCACCGGTCTCGCGATTCTCGTGGCGGTGGAGGAGGGCACGGTCGACCTCGACGAGCCCGCGGGCCCGCCGGGCTCGACGCTCCGCCACCTCCTCGCACATGCGTCCGGGCTGCCGCCTGACGAGGGGCCTCCGCTGATGGCGCCGGGGCGACGCCGGATCTACTCGAACGTCGGGATCGAGCTCGCGTCGAAGCTCGTCGCGGATCGCTCGGGGATGCCGTTCCGCGACTACCTGCGCGCCTCCGTCGTCGGGCCGCTGCGGCTCACGGGCTCGCTCCACGGCTCGCCTGCGTGGGGATTCCGAGGCCCGCTCGACGACCTGCTCGCTCTCGGCCGCGAGCTGCTCGCGCCGACGCTCGTCGCGCCGGAGACGCTGGAGGAGGCGGTCTCGGTGCAGTTCCCCGGGCTCGACGGCATCCTCCCGTCCTTCGGACGGATGGAGCCCAATGACTGGGGCCTCGCGTTCGAGCTCCGTGACGACAAGTCGCCGCACTGGACAGGGTCGCGCAACTCGCCGCGGACGTTCGGCCACTTCGGAGCCGCCGGCACGTTCCTCTGGGTGGACCCCGTGCTCGGCGCCGCGTGCGGCGTCCTCACGGACCGCGAGTTCGGCCCGTGGGCGATCGAGGCGTGGCCGCGCTTCAACGATGCGGTGGTCGCCGAGCTCGGGTAAGCCCGACCCGTACAGCGAAGGTCTCGCGGGCGCAACCAGGCTTCAGCCTGTTGCGACGGCGGCGGGCGTAAGTGCCGTCGCCGTGCGTCGCGTAGTCCTACTCCTGCAACCAGGTTGCACAGCAACCTGGTTGCATCAAGCCCTTTCGCAACCAGGCTTCAGCTGGTTGCAGTCCTTGAGGTCGTTCGGACGGTGTTACGACCGCAACCTGCCTGAAGGCAGGTTGCCGAGTACCGCACCTTTTAGTCGTCGCCGTGCGGGCGTAGTCCTACCTCTGCAACCAGGCTTCAGCCTGGTTGCGGTCGTTGACGTCGTTCGGACGGTGTTACGACCGCAACCTGCGTGAAGGCAGGTTGCGGACTGCTGTTGTCGCCGTGCGGCGCGTAGTTCTACCCCTGCAACCAGGTTGCGCAGCAACCTGGTTGCACCTAGTCGTCGGCGAAGAGGGGTCGTACGAACTCTTCGAAGGTCTCGCGGTCGCAGCTTGCGACGACGGCGGGCGTGATCGCCGTCACCGTCGCCGTGCGGGGCATGTTCATCGCGAGCGCGACCTCGCCGAAGTAGTCACCCGGCCGCAGGACCTGGCGCGGTCCGAGGCTGTTCCGCACGGCGAGCATCCCCGCGAAGACGACGTAGAAGCGATCGCCCTCTTCCCCTTCGCGGACGACGACCGTTCCCGGAGCGACCTCCAGCCGCTCCATCCGCTTGCCGAGCTCCTGGAGCTTCTCGCCCGGCAGCCCGGCTAGGAGCTCGATTCGGGCGAGCTCGTGGCTCGTGGCCGACGCGCGCGGCAGTGCTAGTCCTCCTCGGGCTCGCGGAACGCGCGCTCGCGCTCGGTCTCCGGCTCGTGGTGCTCGGGGTAGCGCATCGACTCCTCCTCCTGCTGGCGTCCCGCGTGCGCCTCCTCCTGCTCCTCGTCGGTCGCGCGGGGGTTGTCGTGCATCGCTCCTCCTTCGCTCTGCTCGCAGGCTATCCCTCGGCGAGGCGCCCCGGAGCCCGGGCCGACGAGCAAAATCCGGTGGGTCCTCACCGCCTCCAAGTTGAGCCGAACGGCCCATGGCGACGCGTCCCGCCTGTGTCGATCATGACTTCATGAGCGAACGCGGCCTCCATCGGATCGAGGACGACCTGGCTGAGACCTGGCTCGAGGATTGGGCAGGGGCGGGAGTCGCCGAGATCGAGGACTTCCTCGCCAAGCACGCGGCGTTCCTGCGCTTCATCGAGACGCAGGAGAAGTAGGCCGCCGAATCCGGCAGAGGGCCCCGTCGGGGAGCCCCCTGCCCGAATCCTCACTCGCCGAAGCCGAGCTGGCGCTCGAGCATCCCCTTCGGGTAGGCGCCGATGACCGAAGCCTTCGGCTCGCCGCCCTCGAAGAGGACCATGTTCGGGATCGACTGGACCCCGTAGCGGAGCGCGAGCTCCTGGTTCTCGTCAATGTTGACCTTGACGAGCTTCAACTGGCGCTCCTCGGCGATCCGCTCGAGCACCGGCGCGACCGCATGGCACGGGCCGCACCACTCCGCCCAGAAGTCCACGAGTACGGGCTCGCCGCTCTGGAGCACCTCAGTTTCGAACGTCGCGTCAGTGACGTCGGTGGCCATTCAGTTGTTCCTTTCGGTTCGTTCGGTGACCGATACCCCGGTCTCCAAAAGTAAGAACGCTCGGCTCTACACTTCGCTTCCCGATGCCAGCCCAGGGAGCATTGCAGCCGCTGCCGACGATTCCGGACCATCCTGCCCTCGAGGAGGAGATCCTCGCGTGGTGGGAGGCCGAGCAGATCTTCGCGAAGCTGCGGAAGCGTAACGAAGGCGGGCCGGTCTTCTCCTTCTTCGACGGGCCCGTGACCGCCAACAAGTCCCTCGGGGTCCACACGGCGTGGGGGAGGACGCTGAAGGACGTCTTCCAGCGCTACAAGGCGCTCCGGGGCTTCGATCAGCGCTACCAGAACGGCTTCGACTGCCAGGGCCTCTGGATCGAGGTCGGCGTCGAGCGCGAGCTCGGCCTCAACTCGAAGCGGGAGATCGAGGAGTACGGGCTGGAGAAGTTCGCGCACCGGTGCCGGGAGGTGGTCGTTTGGTCGTCTCGCGTGCTGACCGAGGGCTCGAAGCGCCTCGGCCAGTGGATGGACTGGGGGAACGACTACTACACGTTCAGCGACACGAACATCGAGTACATCTGGAAGTTCCTCGCGCTCGTCCAGGAGCGCGGCTGGCTCTACCTCGGGCACCGCGCGACCGAGTGGTGCCCCCGCTGCGGCACCTCGATCTCCGCGCACGAGCTCGCGGGCTCGTACGTCGACCGCGCGGATCCCTCGCTCTACGTCCGCCTGCCGCTGAAGGACCGCCCCGGCGAGGCACTCGTCATCTGGACGACCACGCCGTGGACGCTGCCGGCAAACGTCGCGGCCGCGGTCAACCCGGCCGCGGAGTACGGGCTGCGCGCGAACGGCGAATGGGTGGCGGCGGAGCGGTACCCGGGCGACACGTTCGTCGAGCGGCGTCGCGGCTCCGAGCTCGTCGGCTGGCGGTACGTCGGCCCGTTCGACGACCTCGCCCCCGGGGCGGCCGTCGACCACCGGGTGATCCCGTGGGACGAGGTCGCGCTCGACGAGGGCTCGGGCATCGTCCACGTCGCGCCGGGAGCCGGCTCGGAGGACTTCGAGCTTGCGCGCGTCCACGACCTCCCGGTGCTCATGCCCGTGGACGAGGCCGGCAAGTTCTACGACGAGTACGGCTGGCTGCACGGCTTGTCGACGGTCGAGGCGAAGGAGCAGATCATCGGCGCGCTCGAGGAGAAGGGTCGCCTCGTCGAAGCGGGCCTGTACGAGCATCGATACCCCGAGTGCTGGCGCTGCCACACGCCGCTCATCTTCCGCATCGCCGACGACTGGTTCATCTCGGTGCGCGACCTCCGCCGGCCGATGCGCGACGCGAACGCCGCCGTTCGCTGGACGCCCGAGTACATGGGCAAGCGCATGGACGACTGGCTCGTGAACATGGGCGACTGGAACATCTCGCGCCGCCGCTATTACGGCCTGCCGCTGCCGTTCTACCCGTGCGCGTGCGGGCACCTCAACGTGATCGGCTCGCGCGCAGAGCTCGAGCGTCGCGCCACGGGCGGGCTGGACCAGCTCGAGGAGCTCCGGAGGCCGTGGATCGACCGCGTGCCGGTCGTGTGCGAGCAGTGCGGCGAGCCGGTCGAGCGCATCAAGGAGGTCGGCGACGTCTGGCTCGATGCGGGCATCGTCCCGTTCTCGACGCTCGGCTGGCAGAACGACGATTGGAAGCCGCAGGGCTACGCGACCGGCGCCGCGCGCGGGTTGACGACGGCCGACCTTCCCGATCACGCGTACTGGGAGAAGTGGTTCCCTGCGAACTGGGTCTCCGAGATGCGCGAGCAGATCCGGCTCTGGTTCTACTCGCAGCTTTTCATGTCGGTCGTTCTCACAGGTCGCGCGCCGTTCGAGCAGGTGCTCGGCTACGAGAAGATGCTCGACGAGAACGGGCACGAGATGCACGGCTCACGCGGCAACATGATCGAGGCGGACGAGGCGTTCGCCCGCATGGGTGCCGACGTGATGCGCTGGCAGTACTCCGCTCAGCCGCCGAACCAGAACCTGCTGTTCGGCTTCGGACCAGGGGAGCGGATCAAGCGCGAGCTGCGAACGCTCTGGGAGTCCGTTCGGTTCTTCATCCTGTACGCGAACATCGACGGGTTCCGCCCGTCGTGGTCGTCGCTCGAGCCGGCGGGAGACCTCAAGCCGCTCGACCGCTGGCTCGTCGACCGCACGAACGTGTTCGTGCGGGAGGCCGAAGCCGGCTACGACGCGTTCATGACCGTCGACGTCATCCGCGCCTACGAGTCGTACGTCGACGACCTCTCCAACTGGTACATCCGTCGCACTCGGTCACGCTTCTGGGACGGCGAGCCCGAGGCGCTCGCGACGCTGTGGTACGCACTCGTCCAGACGCTGCGCGTCCTCGCACCGATCATGCCGTTCCTCACGGAGCGTCTCTGGCGTACTCTCGTGCTCGACGGCCCGGAGTCGGTGCACCTCGCTCCGTGGCCGGAGGTCGCGGAGCCGAATCAGGCGCTGCTCGACGAGATTGCGGACGTGCGCCGCGTCGTCGCGCTCGCACACCAGGCACGGGCGACGTCGGGGCTGAAGCTTCGACAGCCGTTGCGCCGGCTCGTTGTCGAGGGTGCGGCTGGCGCGCGGGCGCACACGGACGTGATCGCGGACGAGGTGCGCGTGAAGGACGTCTCGTTCGATCACGTCGACGCCGAGCTGCGCGTGAAGCCGAACCTGCCTGCGCTCGGCCCCCGACTCGGCAAGGAGCTGCGCGCCGTTCGCGAGGCGCTCCAGGCCGGCGCCTTCGAAGAGCTCGGGGGCGGGCGCTTCCGCGCCGCCGGGCATGAGCTCGAGCCGGATGAGGTCCTGGTCGAGCGCGGCGGACGGGAGGGCTTCGCCGTCGCGGGTGCGGACGGCGTGACGGTGGCGCTGGATGTCACGCTCGACCCGGAGCTCGAGCTCGAGGGCCGCGTCTACGACCTGATCCGTCGCGTCAACATGATGCGCAAGGACGAGGGCTTCGAGGTGACGGACCGGATCGTGCTCACCGTTCCGCAGGATCAGGCCGAGCTCGTCGCCCGTCACGGCGACTGGATCAAGGACGAGACGCTCGCCACGGAGATCCACGTGGACGGGGATCTCTCGATCGCGAAGGTGTCTGGCTCGGCCGAAGGCGGCACCTGACACCGATTTTGATCCGCCCGCGAACAGGGCATATTCTCAGCCGCATGGCCACGTGCGCCGCCTGCGGGGTGGACGTCGAAGCGCGGTTCCGCTTCTGTCCTTGGTGCGGTGCCGCGCAGCGGCGGAAGGTGGTGGAGTTCTTCTGGCCGCACGCGGGGCACGAGGGTCGCGCGCTGCGCGTGTCGCGCTACTTCGGCGACGATCCGCAGGTTCGCTTCAGCGTGTGGGACGACGGCGTCGCCCGCGCGGCGGTGTCGCTGGACGAGGCGGAGGCGGATCGTCTCGCAGAGTTCCTCGAGCGCACTGCTTGCCGTCTAGAGAGCGAGAGCCCGACGCAGGCGTTCTAGCCCGAGGTCGAGCTTGTCGTCCGCCGTCGCGAGCGACAGGCGCGCCCACCCGCGGCCGCGCTCGCCGAAGCCCTCGCCCGGCGCCACCGCGACTCGATGCTCCTCGAGCAGGCGTTCGGGCGTGAGCCGTGCCGGCAGCTCGAACCAGACGAAGAACGTGCCTTCGCCGCGCGACCGGCAGCCCGCAAGTGCCGCGACGGCGCGGTCGCGACGCGACTCGTAGAGCGCGCGTCGCGTCTCGACGGAGTCCTGCGGTCCGGTGAGCGCCGCGATCCCCGCCTCCTGCACCGGGACGAAGATGCCTGCGAACTGATGGTTCTGCAGCTCTTCGAATCGCGCGATCAGCTCGGCGTTGCCGACTGCGAACCCGAGCCGCCAACCCGCCATACCGTAGGACTTCGACATCGAGAAGAGCTCGAAGCCGACCTCGCGTGCGCCGTCGACCGTCAGGAAGCTCTGAGGGCTGCGTCCGTCGAAGACGAGATCGCCGTACGCGAAGTCGTGCATCACCCACGCTCCGGCCCGGTCGGCCCACGCGATCGCCTGCTCGAACACACCGTCGGGCGCGCACGCGGCAAGCGGGTTCGACGGGTAGTTCAAATAGAGCGCGGAGGCTGAGACCGGCGCAGCATCCCAGTCGGGGCGGCTCTGGTCGTCGAGCGGCAGGGGCGCGCGCCGCGCCTCGGCGAGCGCAACGGCGGAGCCGTAGTCTGGGTAGCCGGGGTCGGGGAGCACGATCGTGCCGTCACGCTCGACGCACGTCTGCGCGAACTCCATCAGCCCGGTCTTCGAACCGGGCAGCACCGCGACCTCGCGCTCCGCGTCGACCTCGACGCCGTAGACGTCGCGGTAGCGCGACGCGATCGCCTCCTTGAGCGCGGGCAGCCCCGCGAACGGGGCGTACCCGTGCGTGTCGGGCCGTCGTGCCGCCGCGTCGAGCGCCGCAGCGACGTGCGGCGGCGGGCCGACGTCCGGATTCCCGCGTCCGAGATCGACGAGCGGCTCGCCCTCGCGGGCGGCTGCAGCGGCGACGCGCGCGAGGAGCGCCGAGAAGTACTGCTCGGGCAGACGATCGAGTCGGTGCGGGCGCGCGCGCATGGCGCGCGAAACCTTACGCGGCGGAACCTTCGGCTCGGCGCAGCTCGACCGGAAGGCGGAAGGTGACGTCCTCGTACGCCGACCGGTACTCGGAGATGTCGTCGACTCCGCGCGCGCGGAACCAGTCGCACACGCCGTCGACGAGGTGCTCGGGCGCCGAGGCGCCGGACGTGACGCCGACGACGCCGACGTCGTCGAGCCACGCGTCGTCGATCTCGTCGGCGTCGTCGACGAGATGCGCCGCGACACCGGCGGCCTGCGCCACCTCGACGAGCCGCATCGAGTTCGAGGAGTTGTGCGAGCCGACGACGAGGAGGAGCGAGACCTCGTCGAGCAGCTCCTTGACCGCCCACTGCCGGTTCGACGTCGCGTAGCAGATGTCCTCGCGCGCCGGTCCCTCGAGCTGGGGGAAGCGGCTGCGCAGGACGTCGATGATCTCGCGGGTCTCGTCGACCGAGAGCGTCGTCTGGGTGATGTAGGCCAGGCGGGCATCGGCTCGGACCTCGAGCTGCTCGGCATCCTCGACGGACTCGACGAGGATTGTCGCCTCGGGCGCCTCGCCGAGCGTCCCGTCCACCTCCTCGTGCCCCGCGTGTCCGATCAGGACGATCGTGTAGCCGGCGTCGGCATATCGCCGCGCTTGGGCGTGCACCTTTGCGACGAGCGGGCACGTGGCATCGATCGAGACGAGGTTCCTCGAGGCCGCCGCCGCACGCACGGCGGGCGAGATTCCGTGTGCCGAGAAGACGACCGTCGCGCCTTCCGGCACTTCGTGGATCGACTCGACGAACACCGCGCCACGCTCTTCGAGATCCCGGACCACGTGGGAGTTGTGGACGATCTGCTTGCGGACGTAGACCGGCTCTCCGTAGAGCTTCAGCGCGCGCTCGACGGTATCGACGGCCCGCTCGACCCCTGCGCAGTAGCCGCGTGGGGAGGCCAGGAGGACTCGCGTCACCACACCGCGGGCCACAATAGCTCGGGGCCCCTGAACGCGGGGTTAAAAGACGGCTCGGAAATGGAAAAGCCCGCCGCTCGGGGGGGTCGTTGCGGCGGGCTCTCCCAATTTGCTCACCGCGGCATTGTCAGGCCAGGTACGACCGCCACGGTGTGCATCGCCCAGTGCGAATGACGGTAACTGGGTAGCACCGGGTCGCACAATGGGCCGGACGGCCCATCTTTCAAACGCGCAGGGATCATCCTCTGCCGGGGGAAAAGATTTCGGAGAGGAGCACGGCCTTCGTAGAATCGAGCCGCTCAGCATGACCTCGATCACCCTTCTCGCAGCCGGCCTCCTCGGGCTCTCCCTCGCGTGGGAGTCCGTCGCCGCTGCCCTCGTCGCACTGGCTCTGGGCGTCTTCGTGGGCGTCGTCGTTCGCGCCCGGATCGTGCGTCGCCGGCCCGGCGCGATCGCCCCCGAGCGGGAACGCGAGCTCCAGAGCCTCCGCAGGATCGCCGGCGAGCTCTCGCGGACCTCCGACACCGCAGGCGTCGCACGCGTCCTCCTCGACGAGATCGGCTCGCTCTTCGACGTGGGCTTCGCGGCTCTCACCTTCGTCTCCGAGGACGCCCGCGAGGCGACCGGGTTCCTCGCCCGCGCCCGCGGCCGCGACGTCGACTGGTGGCCGGATGTAAGGCTGGACCTGAGGACAGAGCCGTCGGGGGTCGCGAGCGCGGTCTTCGAAGCCGCGAGCTTCGCGGTCTACGACGTCGGCAGCTCGCCGCGCGTCAGCGCGCGGCTGGCACGTGAGGTCGGCGCCAAGAGCGCGGCATTCGTCCCGCTCGTCAGCGACGACCGGGTGATCGCCGTGATCTCCGTCGCGGCCACGG
>DASSGL010000302.1:0-3538 GCA_035693525.1 Gaiellaceae bacterium
TCTCCAGCACCTCGGGCGGCGCCTCGCACGGCTGGAGGAGCTCGGCCCCGGCGGACGGGTGCTTTCGCATCTCCGTCCACTCGGAATCGTCGAGCGCCCCGGGCTTCGCGATGATCTCCGGCGGCACGGCCAACTTGCCGAGGTCGTGCACTGCCGCGGCAAGCTCGAGGAGCGCGAGCTCGCGCTTGCCGAGCCCCAGCTCGCGGCCGACGCGCACGCTGATCGCGGCGACGCTCTTCGAGTGCTCCCGAAAGGCGTCGTCCGCCGCGCACGCATCCTCCATGAGTGCCTCGAGGCGGCGGGCATGGAGGCCGTCGCCGGACTGCAGGAGCCCGGAGGTGTAGCCGACCGACACGTCAGTCTTCGCAGCGGTTTCCATCGATGACGCTCCCTCGGTTCAGGATGCAGCGCAGAGTTGCCGTCCCCCATTCGGGGGATATGGAGCAAACTCCTTCCCAGCGGCGAAGCGATCGTTCGCGGACGCGGTCGCACGCAGTGCTCACGCGGCTGCGGCCGCAGGACGCGACGGTGAGCGTCGTCCTCCTCGCCGCCGGGCTCGCCCTCGTCCCGCTAGTGCTCGCGACGCTCGCGTTCGGGCACGCGTTTCGGGCGAGCGAGACGGGGCGCGTCGACGCACGGCTCGCCGCGGCAACGCGAGAGGCGCTCGACCGGATCGCCGCCGCGGACTCGAGCGCACGCTCGGCGGCCGGCGCCCTCGCAGCGCAGTCGGCGGTGCAGCGCGCTCTTGCCCGAGGAGATGCCGCGGCCGTGCAAGGGCTCGGATACCGACGGCGCGCGCTGCGCGTCGTGGTCTCCCTGCCTTCCGACGCGCCCGCACCGTCACCGCCGGGCTCGATCGAGCGAACCGTGTCGGTCGTGAGCTCCGGGGTCACGATCGGTCGCGTCGATGCGGTCGTCGCGCTCGCGCCGACGCTTCGCTCGCTCGGAGCGGGCACGCACACGGAGCTTGCGCTCGCCCGCAACGGCGTGGTCGAGGCGGGGCCGCTCCGGACCTGGCGCGTGCGCGGCTCCACGGGACAGGCGGACCAGCTTCGGTTCGCGGAGCAGGGCTACCGCGTGCTGCACGAGCCGGTCTCGCCCGGCGTCGAGCTCGTCGCTGCGGCCTCGGACCGCTCGATCGGGGCGACCGTCCATCGCCGCCAGCTCGTGACGCTCGGCGCCGCCGGCCTGACTGTCGCCGCGCTCGCGGTGGTCGCGCTCGTGATCGTGCAGCGCCGCAGGGCAAGCGGTCGCGGGGCGCGCAGCCGTCGCGGCGACCGGAGCCCGGTCGCGCTCGTCGGAGAGGTCGTCGCAGCCTCGCACGACCCGCGCGCGCTGCTGCCGGTCATCCTCGAGACGGCGGTGGCTGCGATGGATGCGCCGGGCGGTCGCATCATCTGGGACGGCGAGCGGATCACATCCATCGGCTCACCGACTGCCGCGGACGGGGAGCGGCTCGTCTTCTCCCTCGACGAGGACGGCGAGCACGGCTCCGGCCGGCGACAGATCGTGCTCTACCCGCCGCGTGGCGGCTTCAGCGAAGCCGACCGCGAGGTCGCGGCGGCGCTCGTCGCGCAAGGTCGGATCGCGCTCGAGAACGCTCGCCTGCACAGCGTCGTCCGCCGGCAGGCGGTCACCGACGAGCTCACCGATCTCGCGAACCGGCGCAGGTTCATGGAGGTGCTGCACCAGGAGGTTGCCCGCGCGACGCGGTTCGGCTCGTCGCTCGCCCTCGCGCTCTGCGACCTCGACAACTTCAAGCAGATCAACGATCGCTGCGGCCATCAGGCCGGCGACGACGTGCTGCGCGCTGCCGCCGAGGTGATCCGCCACCGCGTGCGCGAGACGGACCTACCGGCGCGCGTGGGCGGCGAGGAGTTCGCTGTGATCCTGTCCGGCACCGACCTCGCCGGCGCCTACTCGCTCGCCGAGCAGCTGAGGCACGACCTCTCGGAGCACGTCCGCGTGCCGGCCCAGGACTGGGTCGTGACCGCGAGCTTCGGCGTCGCGGTGCTCGGAGAGGGGCAGTCCGCCGAGCTTCTGATCGGCGCAGCCGACCGTGCGCTCTACCGGGCCAAGGCCGAAGGGCGGAATCGCGTCTGCGCCGCCGAAACGGAGCCGTCCGCGGCCTGAAGGAGTGGCCCGCCGCCCAGGGCGGCGACGGGCCCGTCGATGCAGAGGGTCAGGCGGCGCGTTCCAGCCGCTCTTCGACGCGGGCGCGGGCAACGATGTGCTCGCGGTCGCCGAAGCGCACCCGTGCGCGCAACGCACGGTGGTCATCCCAGAGGGAGTCGAGCTTCGAGTCGAGCCGGCGGATCTCGTCCCGCAGCTCCGGGTCGTACTCGGCCGAGAGCCGGTGCCAGAGCTCGGCCCGCTCCTCGCTCAACCGCTCGATCTCCGCGTGAATGTCGGAGAGCGTGTTCATACCCCTAGTAACGCCGCGGCTTCCCGCGGCATTCCTCAAGGAATCATCAGGAGTAGCCGAGCTCGTCGAGGCGGTCTTCGTCGATCCCGAAGTAGTGGGCTAGCTCGTGGAGCACGGTGATCCGGATCTCCTCCTCGAGCTCGGCCGGGTCGGAAAACGACTCGACGAGCGGGAGACGGAAGATGCGGATCCGGTCGGGGAGGGCGCCCGCCCAGTCGCCCCGCTCGGGGAGGGGCACGCCCTCGTAGAGGCCGAAGAGGTCGGGGTCGTCCGGGTGCTCGTCCTCGACCGCGATCTCGATGTTCTGGACGGCCTCCCGCAGCTCCGGCGGCAAGGACGCCAACGCCCGCTCCACGTGATCCTCGAACCTCACCAGACCGGGTAGCGGGAGGCGGGCGCGGTCGGGCGCCGCTTGGCCACGAGGAGCACCGTGGCGGCGCCGAAGACGAATCCGCCGATATGGGCGAAGAACGCGGTTCCGCCGCCGGATTGCGGATGGAGGATGGCGAAGCCGCCGGACCAGATCTGGAGACCGATCCAGATGCCGAGGAACCAGATCGCGGGGATCTCCCGGATGAGGATGATCCCGAAGAAGATCACGGTCAGGACGCGGGCGCGGGGGAGGAGGACGAAGTAGGCGCCGAGCACCCCGGCGATCGCACCGCTCGCGCCGATGTTCGGGATGCTCGCGTCCTGGGTGCTCCCGGCGGCGAGCGTGACGATCGTCTGGAGGGCCGTGGCGGCGAGGCCCGCGAGCAGGTACCAGACCAGGAAGCGCACCCTGCCGAGCGCGTCCTCGACGTTGTTGCCGAAGATCCAGAGGAAGAGCATGTTGCCGAGGATGTGCGCCCAGCTCGCGTGCATGAACATGCCCGTGAACGCGCCCTCGTACCACGGCAGCGGATGGACGGGGAACGGCGCCTGCACGTGGCAGGGTCCCTCGACCGAGCAGGGGTAGTAGCCGTCCCTGAATACGTGCGTGTCGACCCCGGGGGAGCTCAGCTCCCAGAACCAGACGATCGCGTTCGCCACGATCAGGCCGATCGTCACGACGGGCGTCGAGCGAGTCGGGACGTTGTCCCTGAGCGGCAGCACGGGAGGCCGAGCATACGC